>JAHEXM010000291.1 GCA_023252115.1 Micrococcales bacterium
GCCCGCACGGACTGTCGCGAGCGATCCAAACAAGTCAAACCCAAATCTCGTCATTGCCTACCTACTCGCAAGAGCAAGTCCGCGACACCATTCCGGCAAAGGGACTCGATGGTGCACGCGAGACCGTGTCGTCGCTGGAGGCGCAGGCCGCTCAGTGTCAGGCCAAACCGGCCACTGTCGGTTGCCCCTCGACGAATCCGAGCGAGCCAGGCGGGGTGCAACCGTGAGCGCTCAAGCGGCAGCCGAGCCGGCCACCAAGTCAAAGACCAAGTCTTCGCGGCGCCCGTCAATAACTAACAGACGTAACCTCGAGCTTGGGCTTCTCGTCGCTGCTCTGATCATCGGTTTGTACGCTTACGCTGATGTTGATCTTGCAGTCCTCGGTCATCTGCCTGCGAACCTCCTTGCAGTTGCAGCAGCACTCGCAGTGCTGCTGGGTGGCACTCACATTGCTATTCGAGTCTTAGCACCATTCGCCGATCCAGTGATGCTGCCCGTAGCGGCTCTGCTCAACATGATCGGCCTCGCGATGATTCATCGTCTTGACCTCGCGGATGCCGCGCGCGCTGCGCACAACGGGACAACGCCGCCATCTGCTGACGTTGTTGCTCAGTTCACTTGGACGACTCTTGCACTGCTGCTTTTCGTCGCCATCCTGTTCGTCGTTCGCGACCATCGGCGCCTGCAACGCTTCACCTACACGGCGATGGTTGCTGGGGTCGTCCTATTACTTCTGCCTCTGGTGCCTGGCATCGGCACTACCGTGAACGGCGCGACATTGTGGGTTCGACTTGGACCCCTGTCGTTCCAGCCTTCCGAGCTCGCCAAGATCGCGTTAGCCATCTTCTTTGCTGGCTACCTGGTGGTGAAGCGTGACTCGTTGGCTTTAGTCCGTCGCAAGGTCTTGGGGGTCGGCGTCCCGCGCGGACGCGACTTAGGACCGATCATCGTTGTGTGGCTGTTTGTGGTTGGACTGCTGGGAATCCAGCACGACCTCGGCACAGCACTCATGTTCTTCGGTTTGTTCGTTGCAGTGTTGTATGTGGCAACTCAGCGCAAGAGCTGGTTGCTCATCGGTGGAATCATGTTCGTCTTCGCCTGCACGCTTGGCTACTTTGCCTTCAGTCACGTTCGGATACGCGTGCAGATCTGGATGGACACCTGGACTTACGCATCCGATCAGGGCTATCAACTCGCGCAATCGCTGTTCGGACTCGCCAACGGCGGCATCTTGGGAACCGGATGGGGTCAGGGTTACCCGCAGTTTGTGCCGTTCGCCAAAAGCGACTTCATCATCTCGGCTCTTGGTGAGGAGCTGGGCGTCACCGGGCTGATGGCGATTCTTCTTCTTTACGGCATTCTGATTGAGCGCGGCATGAGAACGGCGATCGTGTGTCGCGATCCATTCGGCAAACTGCTTGCAGTTGGCCTGTCCTCCGTAATGGCGTTGCAGGTATTCGTGGTCGTCGGTGGCGTCACGCGATTGATTCCGCTGACCGGTTTGACCACGCCGTTCCTGGCATACGGCGGTTCTGCCCTCGTCGCCAACTGGATGATGATCGCGCTGCTGATGCGTATCTCGGACCGTAACCGTCGACCCTTGCCCGAAGGGCCAGTCATCGCCGGACCTGCGAGCACGCGATGAACCGAGCGATTCGGCGACTGAGCCTGCTCGTTGGTGTGCTCTTTATTGCACTGTTGATCAATATCAATGTGCAGCAAGTGCTGCTTGCCAACGACATCCGAAACAAACCCGGCAACCAGCGAACTGTCCTCGAGGAATACGACAAAGAACGCGGGCCAATTCTGGTCGGTAGTGCTCCCGTCGCTCGCTCGATCCCGACACAGGATCAGTACAACTTCTTACGCGTCTATTCGTCGGGTCCGCAATACGCACCGATCACTGGCTTCTACTCCCTCGTCTATGGCGCAACTGGCATCGAACGCGCCGAGAACAGCGTCTTGGCTGGCACGAGCGACCTGTTCTTCGTCGATCGAATTCAGGAACTGCTGAGTGGTCGATCGCCCAAAGGCGGAGCCGTCGAGTTGACGATCAATCCGAAAGCGCAGCAAGCGGCGTTTAGCGGACTGTCTGGGAAGATCGGATCAGTAACTGCGATCAACCCGCAGACCGGCGAGATCTTGGCGATGGCCTCGAGTCCGTCATATAACCCGAACTTGTTGTCCAGTCACGACCAGACGGCAATCCAGAAGTACTACGAAGCTCTCGAAGCCGACCCAAACAAACCGCTGCTGAACCGCTCGCTGGTGTCGAATCCGCCGCCTGGCTCGACCTTCAAGTTGGTGACTACAGCGGCGGCTCTGGACTCTGGCCGATTCACGCCGCAAACAGTCATCCCCGGGCCCGCGACCTACAAACTTCCGGGAACCAACGTCACGTTGAAAAACTGGCAAGGGACTGAATGCGGACCTGGTGGCAAAGTCACTTTGGAACGGGCGCTCGAGGTTTCGTGCAACAGCGCCTTCGCCTGGCTCGGCAATCAGCTTGGTCAGAGTGCATTGAACGCGGCCGCCGAGAAGTTCGGCTTCAACTCAGGCTTCTCAGTGCCGATGCGTTCGGCGACTAGCCAATACCCCAGCGACCTCGACGCTGCGCAGACAGCAATGAGCGCGATCGGTCAGTACAACGTCACGGCAACATCGCTGCAAATGGCGATGGTCGGAGCTGCCGTGGGCAACGGCGGGGTCACGATGAACCCGTACTTAGTCAAAGACATTCGGGGCGCTGACCTGCAAGTTGTTCAAACCGCTTCACCTTCTTCATTCAAGCGGGCCCTGAGCCCCGATCGGGCTGCACAGGAAATCGGCATGATGGTTGGGGTCGTTGAGGACGGCACCGGATCCAACGCCCAGATCCCCGGGGTCAAGGTTGGCGGCAAGACTGGAACGGCCGAGACTGGGCCGGGGCGGCCCGCAGTTGCATGGTTTGTTGCTGTTGCTCCGGCCGATGCCCCTCGAGTTGCCGTGGCAGTCACGATCGAAAATGCAGGTGGCAAAGCCGAAGTCAGTGGCAACGGACTGGCTGCCCCTATCGCAAAAGCAGTCATCGAAGCGGTTTTGAATGGGCAATGAGGCACAGGACGAAGCAGGGCAAGGCATGATGGGGACACGACTGAGTGAGAAACTATTCAGTCATCTATCTGGGGAGAGTTCGTGAGCGAGACGCGATTGCTCGGAGACCGATACGAGCTTGGGGAAACCCTCGGTCGTGGCGGCATGGCCGAGGTTGTCGAAGGTCGCGACCTGCGCCTTGGTCGACGCGTTGCCGTCAAGCTTCTGCGCCCCGATCTGGCCAAGGATCCGGCCTTTCAATCCCGCTTTCGTCGTGAAGCCCAGTCGGCCGCATCGCTGAATCACCCCAACATCGTCGCCGTCTACGACACCGGTGAAGAC
>JAHEXM010000292.1 GCA_023252115.1 Micrococcales bacterium
CTCTTCGCCGAAAAAGTCAGCGAAAGTATCGAGCATCCCGGTTTTGATCTCGTCCCTCGAACGGTTGCCCCACTCCCGTGCAGCCTTACCTTCGAGGAAACCCACAAGGATCCCAGGTGTTCCGCTCGGCGGGGAGTTGTCGTACGTGATGTTGATATCGCGTTCAGTAACGATCTGCCCGTTCAAGCCCTCGTTGCGCCAAAACGCGGTCGGGTAAACCGCATGGCATTTGATCGTGGCTCCCATCGGTGCCCGCTGCATGTACTGGTCACGCGAAGTAGGCAATCTGGGCTCGAACTGAATGCGCAGACCCATGGTCGGTGGCAGCGCAACAACAACGTAACTAGCACTGAAGGTGTCGGCGTCGGTCGAGACTTCCACCCCATCATTGTTCTGCTTAACCTTTCGAACGGGCGCACCGAGTTTGACCTGCTCGCCGAGGCGCTCGGCGAGTCGATTGGGGATTTCCTGGGCACCGCCGTCAAACCGCCACGCGAGCGAGCTTTCTTCAAGCTTCTCGACCCCGCCGGCCGAAGCGACGTAAAACAAGAAATGCAACAGGGACAGGTCACAAGTTTCGGCAGCAAAATAGCCATCGACGATCGCCTCGAGCGCGAATTTCGCACCGTCAGTCGTGGTGTTTTCATCGATCCACGTTGCGAATGTTTGGTTATCCCACTCGTGCGCGTGGGGCGCATCCCAGGGCGCGTCCGGCGGTACCTGTTTGACGAGCTCGTCCAACAAACCGATCGCATGCACGGCGTCCTCGATGTCATCGGCTGGCACGGGAAATCCGATCGCCTCCGGGATCTCTTCGGCCCACCGAGCTCGTTTGCCTTTGAACTCAAGAAGCGTCGCCCCGTCGTTGTACGTCGGAAATGTGCCAACGCCGAGTTCGTCAGCCAACGCGAGGATCGCTTTCATGCCTGGGCCGATCCATTGGCCACCGTTGTCGGCCCAACCACCATCGAACTTTTCAGTCCATGCCCGCCCACCCACGCGATCTCGCGCTTCAAGCACGATCACGGAGTGCCCCGACGCAGTCAGGGATGATGCGGCAGCAAGGCCGGAATATCCGCCACCGACGACGATGACATCGACGGTGCGTTGGCCATCATTCAAAGGTCCACCCGTGACGAGGTAGGAACGATCTTCCAGATCCGACCCTCAGAAAAATAGTGCTGCACGGCTTCTCATGTCGAATGCGGCTCACCTGTAAGGATCAAGACAGAGACCTGATTGACTTGGACACCGCTTCGCGTATTCGGTCATCTCTGGAATCAGCCCAAAAAAAGCAACGCGTGAACCATGCAGGTTCGCGCGTTCCTATCTCCTGGAAGAGAAAAAGTAGCGGTTGACCGATAGAGCGGGGACGGTGCCATGCGGCACCGGCTGCAGCACTACTACCTCACCGAGGCAAAAGCCGCGTTCAACCAGCCTTCACTGGGCCAGATCTGGTCGTAACAGTCCTCAAAGGAACTCAATGGGAAATACCTGTCCAGCCAACCCTTCTGCGACATCGTCCCCATCAGCTTCTCGACAGGTTTGAGAAAGTCGCCCGAGAAATTGATTACCGGCTTGTACAGAAACTCGTTGCTTTGCTTGCGCCACTGCTTGTGGGCGGCTTTCGCGTGGCCGCCTTTGGTTGCCTTCGAGACGCCCCACAGTCCGGTGGCAATCTTGGCGAGTGTGTCGTTGCGCTGCCGAATCTTGAGCTTTCCCGCATCAACGGAAGCGATCAGCGAGTCGAAATAAGCGTCACCTTGGCCCATGTGAGTTGCCGCGGACTCCCGCAACGGTGCCACGAGCGACACCATTTCATTCCAGCAGTAGAGCGTGAGGCCAAATGCTTCATTCATCTTCGTCAGCAACGGGAGCACTCTAGGATTCCAATGTTGAAGGTGAGCCGGGTTCCGGTTCCACCAGGACACCTCATGACAGTTGCTGATGCCGGCAGCACGAGTCTTCGCCGTACTGATCGTGATCGACGTCGCCACTGCATGTGTCGAACCGACAGCCGTGGCGGGGGCGGCAAGACTCAAGAGCATCGCGCAACCGGTGATGACGATGGTGAGCAGTCTCGGCACGGCAAAAGTTTCCCACCAAAATGCCAACCTGTGTAGTCAGAGCTGCGCGGACGGGTGAAGCATCCCAACTCCATATTGATCTGGACCCTTCTGGCTACCAGCAGTCTGAGGAACTCGAGCGCCTGTTGATGCTGGGGCACATGTAATTGACGTTGGTCAAGGGGACTTGCCTTGGGTCGTTCTCGCCGATCCGGAAGGCAACGAATTCTGCCTCATGGTCGGCGCATTGATTGCATCTGATCGACAGAGGGGCTGTGGCTTTGCTAAGCGAAATACCGTGCAACTGTGACCGAGTACCTAAGTTCCTTGGTGAAGCTAAAGCCCGCCATTTGGATCGACTCAGCGGTTACTTCCAAAGATGAGGCAGCGGCACCACCATCGATAGGTGTCACAACTGCGCCGTTATTTCCAAACGCCGAGTCACGCGAGCCATCGGCCTTTAGGCGCAGAAGTTCAAACCCTGAACGGTCAAGTGCATTCGCTGTTCGGAACGTTTGATCAGTTAGCTTTCCGCACCCCTGCAATGAAGGCTCAGGGATTTCGCTCCATTGCGTTCCGCCGACCACGATGCGTCCTGTCGAATCGACCGCGACTTGGCTCCCGATGTCTTCCTGGTCGCTGAGGCTATACGTGCCGACTCCACCATTGCCAAACGATGCATCGAGCTTTCCGGTAGGCATTATCCTCAGGACCGAGAATTGGGCGACTCCGTCACTCTCGCGTTGTGCGTATCCGGCCGCGACAACCTTGCCGTTCGAGTCGTGGGTCACGCTTTTGGTCTCGTTCGAGAAGCCGATCGACGAGTACGTGACACCCGCGGTGCCGAAGGACGTGTCCGCCTTCCCATTTGGTTTCAATTGCGCAATTAGCCCCTGGGTCTCGTCACATGCGGCATTGCGCTTGGTCGTGCCAGCCACCGTGGCACTGCCATCTGGCGCAACATCAATGTCATTGATAGCTGCAGAAGACTCAGTGCTGATATCAGCTATTCCATTGGCACCATAAGTTTTATCGAGTGAACCATCCGAATTGATGCGAGCGACCGCTCCGGTTGAGCGCGCTTCGGTCATCGTGGTCATTCCGACAAACACCTTGCCATTCGAATAAACGGCACCCGAGGTTGTCGCGGTGCGATTCGGCACCGAAATGGGTGCGATTCCCTTCGTGCCGTATGTCGCATCTAACTTGCCATCGGCCGTGTATCGCAGGGTAATGACGCGGTGATTTGGCTCTTCTGACGTGCCTTGCATATTCGTGACAATCGCCAAGATCTTGCCACCAGGAAGAGTCAAGACTGTCGCTGTATCGCCCGACTGCTTC
>JAHEXM010000293.1 GCA_023252115.1 Micrococcales bacterium
ATGCCCAAGAACCGAACGTCGCCTTCTGCAGTCCGAGCCACGTCACCAAATATCGGTAACTCTGTCTTGCACGGTTCACACCACGATGCCCACACAGGAATAACTGTCGGCGTTCCCCGCAGTCCTGCCAATCGGACGGGTGGACCATTCCCGAGACAAGGCAGCGTTACATCAGGCAAACCATTGGCGACCGGCGCTACGTGAGGATCGGATACCGGACAGGGAAGCAAGTTTGCTGCCGCGACCAATGCAGGCGTGGATCCCGCGGTTGAACCGGATTCCGGATTCGCGGATTCGGTCGCGGGTACCGGCAAGCCGATATTGGACGCCCCGGAACCGCACGCCGAAAGCCCAAGCCCCACCGCGAGCAAGGCGACGCCGAAAGCTCCGACCGGCCTAGCCCGAAGCCGCCTCACTGCGAAACACCAACAGACGATGCTGGTTTGAGAAGCTTTTCGGCGACTTCCGGGTCAGTTGGACCTTCGCCATACGAAGGACACATCTGCGCTAACGGGCACGCACCACAAGCCGGTCGGCGCGCAAAACAACAACGGCGGCCGTGAAAAATCATGCGATGTGACAACGGCGTCCAGTCCTTCTTTGGGAACAACGCCATGATGTCGTACTCGACCTTGACCGCATCGTCGTTTTGCGTCCAGCCGAAACGTCGAGCAAGACGTCCCACGTGAGTGTCAACCGTGATCCCGGGAACACCGAAAGCATTCCCCAAGACAACGTTTGCTGTCTTGCGACCTACACCTGGCAATTTGACCAATTCGTCGAGTCGATCCGGAACCTCGCCGCCGTAGCTCTCGCAAACAGCCTGACTCATACCCAGAATCGAATTCGTTTTTGCGCGGAAGAAACCCGTCGACCGAATCATGTCTTCAAGTTCATCGCGGTTGGCGCTGGCAAATGCTTGAGCATTGGGAAAACGCGCAAACAAAGCGGGTGTCACTAAGTTCACTCGAACATCGGTGCATTGGGCCGAAAGAATCGTGGCCACCAACAACTGAAGTGGTGTCTGGTAATTCAATTCACAGTGAGCATCGGGATACGCCTGTGCAAGCGCCCGCCCAATTCGCCGTGCATTGCGAACAAGCGCAGTCGGCGTCTGCGCCCCTTTAAAGGGCCTTTTGGGTGGGCTGGACACTCAATCAGCCTACGCGTCCACCCAAACGGGGGGATCAGGATTCAAGGAAGTTTGAGCTAAGTCGATACCTGAATTAGTAAGAACTAGTGGGTATTTGCGTGAAGGAGATGTCGTGACAACACGTACGAGCTCCGACGACGCAGCACTCGACCCCGAGGTCGGTTCGCGCGGCGATGACGCCATTCCGATGCAGCGAAGCAATGGGTGGACAAAAGCCGAAGAGAACCCACCAGAGATGCCAGCACGCATGGCAGCTCGACAGCGCCGTGCACGCGCCTACGCCCAAGCACCTGAAATGCTTGCCGAGTACGACGACATGTCACTGGACGATCTGCGTCAACTGCGAATGCGACTCACGGAACAAGAAGGGCAAATCTCGTACTGGCGCCGAATCTTGCAAGCTCGTCTCGATCTGTTAGTCGATGGCACGACGCATCACGGCGTAACTGTTGACGGACTCAATCGGGTACTAAGCGAGCAGCTTGGTCGTCCCGCTCGAAAGGCCATGCTGAATATCCAGCCACCGGAGGGCGCACCGCCGATGGCGGGACTTGAAGGGCTGTGGGATCGGGTTATCGACCCAACAGTCACCGACCAATCCCGACTGATTGCTGATCTTCAAGAAGCCGAGGAGCGACTGTCCGAAAGTCGGCGAGTGCTGCACGAGCGCATCGATACCGTCACGGCTCAGCTTGTTGGGCGTTACCGAATTGATCCGATGCTGGCCCTCAGTGCGCTTCCGTCCAGGGATCACGGTCACCCCCGTCTGTGAGATGCCCATCTAGCATTTCGGGACGCAATGGCCCCGACCCCAGCAGTAGTTGTTTGAGATTTCAGTGGCACATAGACCGTGGCGGGATGCGTTGACGGGCAGATTTGCGACAGACTGACGGCGCAACCTCAAGAGGCTGGGTCGCACTAACCACCCAGCTTCCCGCGAGTGGAAGGCTGATTGTGGACGACGTACTTAGCCGTGCACCAATGTTCGCCGCGCTCGATGCCGAAGCAGCTGCCGCTTTGCGTGCATCGATGGACGAGGCCCACTTGGGGAAGGGCAACAATCTTTTCCATGAAGGTGACCAAGGCGATCGGCTCTACATAATCACCGACGGCAAAATCAAGCTCGGCCAAACTGCACCAGACGGCCGCGAAAACCTGCTGGCTGTTTTGGGGCCGGGCGAGCTACTCGGTGAACTGTCGCTGTTTGATCCCGGTCCGCGAACTGCGACAGCTACAGCGCTCACCGATGTCACTGTGATGGGCCTTGGCCACCAAGCATTACGCCCCTGGTTGACCGGTCGCCCGGAAGTAGCCGAAGCGTTGCTTCGCGCATTGGCGCAGCGACTTCGTCGCACCAATGAACTCATGGCAGACCTGGTGTTTTCAGATGTGCCGGGACGTGTGGCCAAAGCACTACTCGAGCTCGGCGAAAAATTTGGTCGTCAGCTACCCGATGGACTACATGTCACTCACGACATGACACAAGAAGAACTTGCTCAGTTGGTTGGCGCGTCACGCGAAACCGTCAACAAAGCGCTCGCCGATTTTGCTGCGCGCGGATGGATTCGCCTTGAGTCGCGTTCCGTTGTACTGATTGATGTTGAGCGGTTGGAACGACGATCGCGTTAGTCGTTTCCGCCGACCGGCAGTTGCCTCATCATGATTGCTGAGTCGTATGTATGACCGTTGAACTCCTTCATCTGCCTCCGCACTTGTTCGTAGCCGCATGCAGCAAACACCGGCTCAGACCGACGTGAAGCGGTTGCTTGCAATTGCCGTGATCCGTGCGAGATTGCTAACTCCAACGCAGCGGCAAGTAACGCCCGAGCAACTCCACGCCCACCGAAATCCGGATCTACATACAGTTGCCCGATCTCGCCTTGAGTTGTGTCTGGCGCTTGCAAATACTCAAGATTGGTCAACCCGATGATTCGGTTGCCGTCATCGGCAATGGCAACAAATGCCTCGTTATCAACCACGATCTCTCGTCCGCGGGTCGGATTAGCCGACTCGACCCATGCCTCAAGCTCTTCGTGCGTGTAGAAGTCTTTGGCAGATTCACGGATCGCGCGCCGTTTCATTTCCATGATGGGTCCGATGTCGGTTTCAACAGCCCGCCGAATCGAAAATCCTGTTTTGGTCACCGCTGCCCCTGTGCTAGATACTCAAGTTGCGCGCGCGCACTCAGGCGTGCGAGCGGCCACACGCTCTTGGGAACATCGGCGTAGACAATTTCGACAACTTCTTCG
>JAHEXM010000294.1 GCA_023252115.1 Micrococcales bacterium
GTGCGCGCATTGCGAGCATCAGGTCCGGACCCTGAATACCGTCGACAAATCCTGGGTAGTTCTCGACTTCGGTGGTGTTCATCAGTGCCCCGCCAGATGTGACGGAACCTTCAACGACAAGCGGCTTCAATTGCGCACGGGCGGCATAAATCGCAGCTGTCCATCCTGCTGGCCCAGAACCGACAACGATGACTTCCCGGACTTCGTCGCTCACCGGATGCCTTCCCTCATAGTGGATTCGTCTTCAAGCTCAACGATCCTATGGTCGTGACCTATTCCCTCAAGCAGCCGGAGCGATTTAGAGCGCGATTAGCGAGGGGCAGTAACAACAGCATGATCGAGCAAGCCGGGCTGATCGGCTCTGCAAGTCATACTGACGACGAAAAGCTCGACCTGGTCTGGATTCGGGTCGGCATTGTTTCGCAAGCCGCGAAGGTAGATGGCTGCCGCGGGGCGAGCCACTGCGGCGGCAGTTGCCTTGTACTTCGCTAGGTCAACCCGCCAGATGACGGAGTCTTTGCGAGACAGTCCCACTAGACAGCTCTGGACACCTTCGCTAGTGGCAAACGGCGTAGCCGCAAGAACTTCATGCGGAACACCCACGGGTGACGATGGAGCCGAAGTCTGCGCAGTCGGCGTCGGAGGTTCCAGTGCGCCAGCTGACTTAGCTGACCCGATGTGCTCGGTCACCGGCTTGCCAGTGACCAGTTGGGTTGTTGCTTGGGTATTCAGGTCAGGGTGGCTGTAACTGACCTGCGACATCGTCATCGGAACTTCAGTGGTCTCCGGAATGACAGAGGCGTTGTCCCCGCTGCCGGGGGTGGCCGAGTTGGTTGTTCCCAGCGAGCCGATTGCCACGACGGCGATGGCACATGCTGCGGCGGCACCGGCCGCGACGCCGAGCCAGGCGCGGCTCTTGCGACGAGAGGCAAGCTCGACCACGGGGGCGATGCCAGCCGCCTGGTCACCCTGCGTAATCCCCCAGGCCTGCTGGCGGGCCAGCGACTCAGCAGAAAGCGCGCTCATAAGCTTGGTTGAGACGTTGGCGGGCATGGTCAGGGGAGGCAAATCTGCCAACGCAGCACGAACAAAACGTTCGTCTTCTGGGCTAATTCCGGCGTCACCGGTTAGCGGCAGATCATCGGGATCTGGTGATCCGAGGTCGTTCTCGCTGCTCATAACGCTGCGTCACCTCCTTCTGCTGACGTGTATCGGACGGTCTCCCCGGCCTCAGGGTTCCGTACAGCGGCCAAACGGGTTGCTAACTTTGCCCGACCACGGGCGCAGCGACTCTTCACGGTGCCTGTGGGGCACTCCAAAATCGCGGCTGCTTCTTCAACCGAGTAGCCCTCGACGTCGACAAGAACCACCGCGGCACGCTGGTCGATGGGCAGCGCATACAGCGCACGGTCGATCTCGATGCGAAGTTCGCGCGAGCCGAGATGGTCATGCGGATCAGCCAAGACTCCTTGCCCCATATCGGACTCGTTCTCGGGTAGCGGAACGGATGGGCGGGCAGCTTTGCGCCGAAGCCGGTCAAGACAGGCATTGACTACGACCCGGTGCATCCAGGTGGTGACTTGAGCGTCCCCGCGAAACGAGCCAGCATTGCGGAACGCGGATAACAAGGCTTCCTGCAGCCCGTCAGCAGCATCTTCTGGGTCACCAGTGGTGCGAAGCGCGACGGCCCAGAGGCGGTCTTTGTGTCGTTGAACGAGGATCTCGAAGGCGTCAGGGTCACCAGCCACGTGCGCAGCAAGTAGCTCTTTGTCATCCCGCCCATCATTGGGTGGGCCGGCGGCTGCGCTGTCCATCATGTTGAGCCTACGCGTACGCCTCACACGCCATCATCGTTGGGCGCTGTCAAACATCGCCGACGAGAGCGTAATCAGAAGCCGCGGATACTCACGTTCGAAATACCACCTTGGTACCCGGCGACTTTCCACGGCAACGAGGTGAACCACACGACAACATAACGAGCCGTCTGTGGTCGCGGCTCACGAAGCGAGATCGCGCTTGGGGCGCCGATTGCACCGGCAAAAATCGGCAACCGGTTGATTATCTTGCGGTCTGTGGGTGCCAATCGTTCATTCGACAGTCGGATCTGAACATCTGTCCCGTTACCGAGCAATCCGAGTTCGACGGCATTGATGTGTCGCTGTTGTCCCAGATCCAAAACCAAGCCAACGCCAGGCTTCCCATCCGGATGGGCGGTCTTGTAGGTGTTGGTATTCCAGGCACTGAGGGTGTTGGAGTCAAAGGCATTGTCGACTTGGGTCGAATTATCGGCGCCGTCGCCAAATGGGTCGTAGGCACGCGCGGAAACGATCGGTAGCGCACGCTCAACCGTCTGAGCCGCTGCAGGAAGTTGGCCATCCTCGGACCCAACTGCCGCGGGGGGCGCTGCAGCTTGCGGCTTCACCTCGGGCGCAGCGACTTTCGGTACGACGGCCGCACGATCATTCGGTTGCCCGAGGGTGATCATGCTGATTCCGACGATTCCCACCAAAACAATTGCGACGACGGCCGCACTGATTGCAACGAGGCGCCGCACGATCCGAGGTCGCTGCGGCACATGATGCGCGTCATCAAAAGAAATACCGTGGTCTTCCACCAAGGCAAGCTCACCGGCGAGTGCATTGATGTCACTAAAGGCGGCCTGCCCAGTGAACCCACTTCGCTGCGGCACAGCTGCCAAAGCGCGGCAAGTGATTGACTCAAGTTCACTCGGGACGTCGGCAATGAGTTGACTCGGTGAGGCAAGCACGCCGCCGATAATCGGCGTTCCTCGCAAGCCATCGATCGGCCCGGTTGCCCACCGATTGGTCAAACACGCCATCAAAACGGCACCGACACCGAAGACATCGGCCGCATTTGGGTCGTTTCCGGGGGCGACACCCCACAGGGCCGCATTCACACCGTGACCGCGCAAGCGGATCTCGCCGTCGTCAGAGATCACGATGCAGCTAGGAGTAATTCGGCCATGATTTGCACCTGCAGCATGAATCGCCGCGATCGCGTCTGCAACGGTCCGAGTGATCCGAACTGATCGTCCCGGTGGCATTGAGGACCTGGTCAAATCGCCGAGAGTCAGTCCATCAACCCACTCGCTGACGATGACTAGCGCCTCTTCGGTGTCAAACACGTCAAGAACTTGGACAACAAGTCGGTCGACAACAGCTGCCGCCGAAGTTGCCGCTGCACGCAGGGTTGCGACGCGGGGATCTGTAACTGGAACCAGTCGAATGGCGACAGTCCGATTGAGTGTGGTGTCGAAAGCGCGCCAGACACTGCCGCCAGCATCACCAGCAACGATGTCGTCTAAGCGGTATCGCCCAATGTGACGATCGGTGGGCGCCACCTGACCATCAGTCGCTTGCATGAGGCA
>JAHEXM010000295.1 GCA_023252115.1 Micrococcales bacterium
GTCGTACCGACGAAGTTCCACTCCGGGTAAGTCTCAACGTCAAAGAAATCCGCCGAGCGCAGGTGATCGTCAAGAGCGTCGGTATTCGTGTCCACACTTGCGGCTTTGATCGTGATTTCGGCCGAGGAAGCGCCAGGGTTCTTGCCGTCGAGGGTGAACGAACCCTCGAATTCCGCGAAGCGCCCGCGGACTTTGGCGACCATGGCATGTCGGGCCACGAATCCCAAAGTCGTATGGGTCGGGTCGATCTTCCAGGTTCCGGTCGTGTCTTGTAGATCGCTCATGTTTTTCTCTCCTTCGCCGTGATCGCCGGGTGCGATCTTTGTTTAGCTCTCAACTAGTCCGAACCGGGTTGCTGACGGACAAATTCCGGTCTCGGCTGCGAATCAAGGTGAGGTCGTTCACGTCGGATTGGGGAATATTTCGACTTCCCGACTAACGTTGAGACATGCCGTCGAACTCGCCTGCGCTTTGCGTCTTTACTGCTTCCAGTGAAGACATCGATCCGCGTTATCGACAACTCGCACAAGAACTCGGCGCTGAAATGGCAAGACGGGGAATCAACCTGGTTTCAGGTGGCGGGCGCATATCAACGATGGGCGCGCTAGCCAGCGCTGTGCGTGCCGGTGGTTCCCACACCATCGGCGTGATTCCGCAAAGACTTCTCGGCTGGGAAGTTGCGGATAACGATGCAGATGAGTTGCTTGTCACCGCCGATATGCGTGAACGCAAAGGACTGATGGATAGCAATTCTGATGGATTCCTCGCGCTGCCCGGCGGACTCGGGACTCTTGAGGAACTGCTCGAAGCGTGGGTCGGGCGCTCGTTAGGGATGCACCGCAAGCCTGTCGTCATTCTCGATCCGTGGGGCGACTTCACCGGCTTGCGCGAACTCATCATTTCGATGTCGGACAGTGGGCTGGTGCGAAACGGCGTGATCGACGATGCCATTTGGGCATTAACTGTCGACGAGGCGCTTGACGCAGTCGAACAATCTTGGTCCCGAGGAGAAGGACGCGGCGCCCAGGTACCACCGTTGCCAACCGGACGCCCAGCCGATTGGCTCGAGGCGGACTAGCTATAGCTCCGGCAGTGAGTTAATTGACGGTCGGTCCACCTGGCGGCACCGTTTGCCCCTGCTGGGTTCTGCGCTGTTGTAGACGTTGCTGTTCTTTGGCTGCCGCTGCTGCGTCGAGCGCATTGATTCGAGTCGCCGTTGCGGTGGTTCCGCTGAGGGTGCCGACCACGGTCGCTGTGTCACCGACCTGGACGGTTCCGATCGCCGACGGGCTTCCATTACGACTTACGGTTGTGGTCGGGGAGACGGTGTAAGTGCCGACGTATCCGTCGGTCGCCTTCACCACAATCGATGTCGCATTGACCGTGGTGACTTGACCGCGCGTGACTCGAAGAGTTTCCGCTGTTCCGGTTGGACCAGTTACGACGATGTCGCCGTGCTCGATTGCAGGCAATCCGCCAGGAATCGCGGAACCGGGTCCGCCCAAGCCACCCATGTGCCCCATTCGACCCTGGCCGCCCTTGGGGCCGTTCTTGTTTGCTTTTTCCGGTTCGCCCATGTGGCGATGCATCCTGTTGCCGTGGCCACCGCCACCCACGAGCGCCGCAGTTGCGGCCACCGATCCGGCAAGTCCGATGCCGCACAGAATCACGCCTGCGATAACTGCGGCTCCGATAATCAGGATCTTGTTGGTGGACATGCCGCCGCCGGCTGGTTGTCCGGGGGGTGGACCAACCGGGCCGGGTGGAATTGCTGGTGGCGGAGGCACGGGGGTGCCTGGAATTTGCGTGGTGGGCTGATCAGACTCGTCTGATCCTGCTGGTGGTGGAGTGGGGGTCGACATGGCTGGAGCCTTTCACGTCAGTGCAAGCTCACGGTTGCGTCGGTGTCAGCCCCAGGTAAGGGATAAATCAATTAGGCCAAACCGCGACGTGCGACCCGCGGCGGACGCGTTCCCATGATTGAGCTGACGGTGTTCAGTGTTTGGACTGTCTCGGCAACGTTGTGGACTCGGAAAACTTGGGCGCCAAGCCACGCCGAAATTGAAGTCGCAGCAAGGGTGCCAATCAATCGCTCGCCTACGCCTTGGTCGAGGGTCTCGCCGATGAAGTCTTTGTTTGACAACGACACCAGTACTGGCCAGCCGGTTTCGACGAGTTCGTTGAGTCGTCTGGTGACTTCGAGCGAGTGATAGGTGTTTTTCCCGAAGTCATGTCCTGGGTCAATCATGATCGATTCGCGAGCAACGCCGACTTCGAGTGCGCGTTCAGCCAGTCGAGTCGTCACTTCAACAACGTCAGCAACCACGTCGTCGTATTCAATCCGGTGTGGCCGGGTGCGGGGCTCCACCCCTCCGGCATGGGTGCACACCAAGCCGACGTAGTGCTTGGCGGCAATCGTCGCTAAATCAGGATCCCAGCCGCCCCATGCATCGTTGATAACCGTTGCGCCTGCTTGGCAGGCGGCATCGCCAACTTCGGCCCGCCAGGTGTCGACAGATATCGGAATGTCGGGATGGCGGCTGCGCACCTGGGCTATGAAGTCGACAGTGCGTTCGGCTTCCTGCTGCGGGTCGACCGTTTCTCCCGGCCCAGCCTTAACGCCGCCAATATCGAGAATGTCGGCGCCCGCAGCGATCACCTCAGCTACACGGGCATGGGCCTTGTCGTCGTCAAAGGTTGAGCCCTTGTCATAAAACGAATCCGGCGTTCGATTCACAATCGCCATGACAAGCGGGGTGTCACGTGCGAACTCGCGAGGTCCAAGCCGCAACGACATGTCGCCAAGCGTGGCACGATGGACCTCAGGACGCACAATGCGGCGCCGCCGGACAAGGATGGAGACAATTCGCGTGACACTGATATTTGTGGTCATCGCAATCGTTGGAATTGGCCTCGTTGTGTTGGCTGGGACGCGTCGGCTTGGGCAAGTGGATGATCCGACTCACGACCGACGAGCAGCGGAACTCCCCGCCGACAATCTCGCCGCAGCGGACCTTGAAGCCCTGCAATTTGGCGTCGGTTTGCGCGGATACCGGATGGACGAGGTCGATGGAGTTCTTGATCGACTAACCAAGGAGATCGCCGACCGGGATCAAAAGATCGCCGACCTTTCGGCCAGCCAAAAAACTGTCAGCGAGGGCTAATCGCACGATTCGGTTCCTACCAAGTTTGAGTAGTCACCCGATTACGTGGGGTGGGACCCAATCCCAAGGGACTATGCGGGATAATCGTTGTTCTGCATTGGTCGAGGATCAATTCGCAGATAAAAACGTGTGAATCGACATAAAGGGGACGAGCTATGGCTGCCATGAAGCCGCGTACGGGCGATGGTACGCTTGAGGTCACCAAAGAGGGTCGCGGGATCG
>JAHEXM010000296.1 GCA_023252115.1 Micrococcales bacterium
CAACAGCGATGGCGATTCCCAACCCGCCAGCAATCAGCAATCCACGCCAGCTGCGACGCCGCGGCCGAGTGTCAACGATGGTGTCGTTCGGGCCGGTGATCGTGGCAGCCGGTTTCGACGCGTCCCGGTCGGGGTCAGGTTGTGAATCGCTCGGGAAGTCGATACCCGGTAGGCGGTCGCGGTTTCGCGGTTCTGCGGCTGCACCCACAACGACTGGCGCGCCGTTGACATCAGAAATGGTGTCGGTATCAGGGGTGGTGATTTCGACGACGTCGGCAACTAAGCAGGTGACGTTGTCGGGGGCACCGGCTTCAAGTGCCTTCTCTACCAACGCCGTTACTGCACCTGTTGCGTCACCATTTGCCAGCAGTGGTTGAAGCTGCGCATCAGTCATCACACCTGATAGGCCATCGGTGCACAGCAGGAACCGGTCGCCCGCGCGAACTTCGCGCATAGACAGATCCGGCTCGACGGGATGCAATCCATCGAGCGCCTTCATCAGCAGGTTGCGCTTTTCGTGAACTGCCGCTTCGGCGCGGGTGATGCGACCTGAGTCGACAAGGGTCTGAACGTAGGTGTGGTCGTGAGTTAGTTGATGAAGTTCGCCGTCGCGCAACAGATACGCGCGTGAATCGCCAACGTGAATCAGCGCGAGGCGGTCGCCTTCCCACGAAATAGCCGTGATCGTGGTGCCCATTCCGGCGAAGTCTGGCGAGCCTGCAATCACCCGACTGAGTTCTTCATGCGTGTGGTCCACGGCATCTGCAAGTGCAGTCAGGACTTGGTCGCCGGGTGGCTGTCGATCAAGTTCGGCAAAGGTAGCGATCGCGGTTGCACTGGCGAGTTCCCCGGCGGCGTGTCCACCCATGCCATCGGCGACGACGAGCATGTGTCCACCGGCATACCCGGAGTCCTCATTGCCCTGGCGCACAAGGCCAATGTCAGACCTTGCCGCATATCGCAGCGCCAGTTGTTTGCTCATCGAAACGCCTGCCGTTACTTCCGGAGCTCGATGACCGTACGTCCGATACGCAACGGGGAGCCGACCTCAAGCAACGTCGGACCAGTAATGCGCGTTCGATCGATCCAAGTGCCATTTGTTGAACCAGTGTCCTCGACAACCCACCGTCCCTCTGTTTGATACAGCTTGGCGTGATGGCTCGATGAGTAGTCGTCGTCTAATACCAAGGTGCAGTCCGGTGCACGTCCGATGGTGACTTGGGCGGCGCCCAATGGAAGCACCGTTCCTTGCAACGAGCCGTGCGTGACGACCAAAGTGCGCGCTCGGTTGCGAGTGGTTCGTGCGGAGCGTCGTACTGGTTTAGCGCCGACGCTGGCCAAGGAGGTATCCGACGGCGCAGCGAGGTCGCGACGAAGGACGCCGATCGTCACGATGACAAAGAACCAAAGGAGAGCAAGGAAACCAAACCGCAGCAGCGTCAGTGCAACAGCGCTCATGTGCCGCTCCGGTATGTCAGGCTCGTCGAACCAATTTTGATCGTTGCACCATCACGTAGCGGCGTCTCGGAAATCTGAACACCGTCTACATAGGTGCCGTTGGTTGAACCCAGGTCGCGAACGACGACGTCATTGCCGACGATTACGTCAGCGTGATGACGCGATACCCCTGGATCCTCGATTCGTATGTCGGTATCGGCGCCGCGGCCCAGCCGGGTAACTCCGTGGTTCAACGGGTATTCGCCACCAGCCGCAACTAAGCGGGGACTCGTCGCGGCAACACCGCCCGGAGTGGTGGCCACTGCTGCGCGCGCTTCGCTGTGAATCCGAAAGAGGCCAGTTTCCAATTGATCATCAAGGTGCAGCGATACGTCGACTGGCCCCAAGAATGCGTAGCGTTGTTCCTCGGCGTACTCGCGCGCCATGCCGGCCAACTCAGCCTGCAACGGCTCGGCGTAAACCGCGAGGCGGTCGTAATCGACTGGCGACAGTGAGACAGCAAAGACGTTGGGCACGACAGTGCGGCCGCGGGCAACAACCGCGGCTCGGTCATCGATTTCCCGCTGAAGGGCCGCCGCAACCTCGACAGGCTGAACTTCGGCCTTGAAGGCTTTGGCAAAAGCGCCATTAACCATTCGATCAACGCGCTGCTCGAAGCGATCCAGCAGCCCCATGTGCAACTCCGTTCAGCGTTTGAAATGGCCGGCGGCAATGCCTCAGGGTTTGAGAATGCCTCTGGGTACGGATCGTAACGACCCATGACGTACTACGAGTGTGGTGTGGCGCAGGAAGTAGCGATTTCCTGCGCTGCGGCAGTTGACGACGAGGTATCGATGCCGCCCGAGAGATCTCCATGTTTGACGGCCCACAACTGGTCGTACACCGAGCTGTACGCCCGTATTTGATCGGCTAAGTCGGCTGGAGCCTGAGCTTGAAGCACCCGCAGCTTCTCGATATAGGCCTGCAATGCCTGAGTGGAAACCGATGAAAGAGTTTGACTCCCGGAGTCGATATCGGTGCTGGCGCTGGAAAGTAGCTGTTGGCCCTGGGCTGGTAGGGCCTTAAAACCCGCGCAAATCCGCGCTGTGGTCAGAGTTGGGAGCCCGGTTGGTGTGGGCAGGGTGGTGGCGGGTTCGGAGGTGGAATCCGACTCAGAGCCCGAATTTGCGACTACCGCCACGATGATGGACACGACTATCACCAAGATCACGCCGACGACGATGAGCGGGACCAAGTATTTGGGACCCTCTTTGTTGGCCGCCTCCTCAAGCTTTGCCGCATCGACGTTGATCGGCGGCGGAACCTGACCGGGCTTCTGTCCCGGGCCGCCTTGGATCGGCGCCTGTGGATTGGCGGCGGCTGGGTCGGGCTTGGCTGGATCTGGCGCCGTGTCAGTCATGACGCAAGAGTAGAGCGGGCTAACGTGGGGGCATGATTGCAAGCGCAGTAGTGGCATCAGTAATGGCGGCCACGGCTTTGTACAACCCGTATATGGGACCCGACCAACCGCCACCACATCCACGGTCGGCCAGCGACGCGATCAATTGGGATTCCCAACCGGTAGCGGGCCCCCGCGGAATTGACATTTCGCGCTGGGACCACCTCAACGGCCGTTCTGTCGATTTCGATGCGGCTGGCACGCAGGGCGTCAGCTTTGTCTTCATCAAGGCGTCAGACTCGATTCAGCGTGCGCAAGTCGAAGCCAAGGGTTGGTGGGATATCGACGCGCCAAAGGCTCGCGCTTCGAAAATGCTCGTGGGTGGCTACCAGTACGCGTCGCCCAAGGGGGACCCAAATATCGACGCGATTCATGCCGACGCAATTGGCAACGCACTCAAGATGGTGAGCAATCTCGGACCTCTTCCGGCCGGGTATCTCCCCCCAGTCCTCGACCTTGAATCAGCACCAATGTCGCTGAA
>JAHEXM010000297.1 GCA_023252115.1 Micrococcales bacterium
TCCAAATGTGGAGCGTTGACGGTCCCAGAGCGCAGCGGGTGGGTTCGCCGTTGCACAGTTGATCAGTCAGAGCATTTTCCACGGACTGACCCAGCAGTCATCATGCTTGTTCTCGATGCCGACGATCGCGCATTGCTCGGAAATCGGGTGGGTTGGTCACCGCAGTGGTATTCGACGCTCGCCGGATTTGTCGAACCTGGCGAGTCGGCCGAAGCCGCCGTTGCGCGTGAGGTCAGTGAAGAAGTGGGACTGACCGTCGACCGATCCACGGTCTCATTTCTCGGAAGTCAACCGTGGCCTTTCCCGTCCTCGATCATGCTCGGTTTCCACGCATATGCCACGGGCGATACGAAACCGAAACCTGACGGTGACGAAATCGCTAGCGCTCGTTGGTTCAGTCGCGAAGAAATGCGCGCAGCTTGTGAGTCAGGTGATGTACAAGTCCCGTCGACGGTTTCGATTGCGCGGCATTTGATCGAGGCTTGGTGCGGGGACCAACTTCCCGGTGAGTGGAGTCGGCGATAGCCAGCTAGGCCGGCAAGTCTCTGCGCTTGGTGCCAGTAGATTCGCGCATGTTTACACAACGGGCACCTTCTTGTCGTTCACGGAAACAAGGTGCGGCTAGGGAGTTTCTAGGCCGCGAGTCTGGCTTTGATCACCGACACGGCCGGGTTGCCCAAAGCCGAGCCATCGGGCATTTTCACCGTTGGAACCAAGAGGGCCCCGTTGTTCGCAGTGAGCACAAATGTGGCGGCCTCATCATTCTTCTCAACATCCACCTCAGTGAACGGAATGCCCTCGCGCTGCAGCTGTGACTTGAGTCGCTTGCAGCTTCCGCACCACGTTGTGGTGTAGACGGTGATTGGGTCCATGAGGCTATTAACCACCAGCAACCACCGGATATGCCCGCCGGCTAGTTCTTTAGGTGGGCTGACGGCTGTCGGACCGCGGTGGCAGACTCGCGGACGTGGCCGACATCACCGATTCAATCGCTGGTGAAATCGATTGTGCCGAGACCCTTCTGCGCGGGCTTGATCCGCAGCAGCGTGAAGTTGCCGAGACTGTCGCTGGCGCCGTCGTGGTGTTGGCCGGTGCCGGAACAGGAAAGACCAGAGCCATTACCCACCGGATTGGCTATGCCGTTGCCACGGGCGTGCACGACCCACGACGAAGTCTCGCGCTGACTTTCACGAGCCGTGCTGCTGGAGAAATGACTCGCCGACTCGCGCAATTGGACGTCGATGGTGTTCGGGTTCGGACGTTTCACGCAGCGGCACTTCGGCAGTTGAAGTGGGCATGGCCGCAAGCAATCGGCGGCCCGATGCAAGAGGTCATCCCTTCCAAGTATGGCTTGATCGGCTCTGCCGCTGCAGCTAGCCGAGTGTCGAGCGAGAAAGCCGTGGTCCGCGATCTTGCCGGTGAAATCGAATGGGCAAAGGCGATGCAAGTAGTGCCCGCTGACTATCCGGAGTGGGCAGCCAAATATGCACGGCGGGCACCGGCTGGTCTTGAATTCGAACAGGTAGCCGCGGTCTACCTCGCATACGAACATGCGAAACGTAATGCCGGTCAGATCGACTTCGAAGACGTTCTGCTTCTGACTATTGGCGTGCTTGATGAGCGGCGAGATTTGCTCGCTCAAGTGCGTGAGCAGTTTCGTCATTTCACGGTGGACGAGTACCAGGATGTTTCCGGTGTTCAGCAGCGGCTGCTCGATCTGTGGCTGGGTGATCGAGACGATATTTGCGTGGTCGGTGACGTTGCGCAAACGATCTACAGTTTCGCTGGCGCAGACCCCGCGTACTTGAGTGACTTCGGAAGGCGATTCCCTGATGCAACAACGGTCCATCTCACGCGCTGTTATCGATGCACGCCACAAATCGTTGATACGGCCGAGGCGCTGTTGCGGTCGAATCATTCGGATGTCACTGGTCGTTCCCGCCTGGAATCGCAGCAGCCAGCAGGCCCCAAGCCTAAGGTGACTGAGTACTCCGACGAGCCAGCCGAGGCGGCTGGGGTTGTTCGCGAGATTTCGGCATTGATTGATTCTGGGGTCGCGCCAGGTGACATCGCGATCTTGGTTCGGATCAATGCCGCGACGGAACCGTTCGAATCGTGTCTGGCTGACGCGGGCATTGCGTACTCGATGCGCGGAGGCCGTCGATTTTTCGACCGACCAGAAGTTCGCAAGGGCGTTAGTTTGCTTCGTGGTTCGGCGCTTAGTTCATCGTCGACGTCAGCGGCCGATACGCGCTCGGCTGTTCGCGGGGTGCTTGCCGCAGCGGGCTGGACGCAGACTCCGCCATCAGATGTCGGGGCTACGCGCGCACAGTGGGAGTCACTTGCTGCTTTGGTGGCGCTGTGCGATGAAGTCTGCGCAACTAATTCGCAAGCAACACTTGCCGATGTTGTTGCCGAGATTGTTCGCCGCGACGAAGCTCAAGACGCGCCAAGTGTCAACGGAGTCACATTGGCGTCATTGCACGCCGCAAAGGGCATGGAATGGAAAGCTGTATTCCTGGTTGGGCTTGTCGAAGGCATCGTGCCAATGACCTACGCCTCGACGCCGGAGCAAATTGCTGAGGAACGCCGACTTCTGTATGTCGGCGCGACCCGAGCAAAGACGGTGCTGGGAATGTCATGGTCGCTGTCGCGAACTCAAGGGGGACGGTCGCGGCGGCCATCTCGATTCTTGGATCCCTTGCTGGGCAAGACTGGGGATAGCGCAGCGGGTTCTTCGCGTCCGGCGACCAGCCGTCGCAAAAGTCGCAAACCTGCCGAGTGCCGGGCATGCGGAAAATCATTGGTGACCGGATCTGAACGCACGATCGGGCGATGCAACACCTGTCCCGCTACTGCAGACGACGTCGTGCTTGAGCGGTTGCGCGAGTGGCGACGTGAAGAGGTCGCGTCGCTGAGTGCCCAGAAGGGCAAGCCTGTGCCTGCCTACCTCGTCGTGACCGATGCAACGGTTCAGGCTTTGGCCGAGGGAATGCCGACAGATTTGGACGAATTGGCCGCGATTCCCGGCCTTGGGCCAGCCAAATTGGAGCGCTACGGTCCTTCGTTACTTGCGCTGCTAGAAAAACCCGTTGGACGTATCAGATCGGTGTGAAGTACCGTTGCCAATGCAGCTCCGCTCGCCTGAGCGCCGCTGTGTCCAGGGAACTGGGCCTAACCGGGATAGGGAGGTATGAACTGATGAATACGAATATTTCGAAATCGCCAGTACATGCGTATGCCCCTGCCCGAGTAGCACGGGCCCATTCGACCCAGACGTCGTTCTCGTTTGCCGCGCAAGACATCTCGTTTACGACGATCCGCATGGGTGGGGCCTGGCTCTATGCAGCCAAGCCGCACAGTCCG
>JAHEXM010000298.1 GCA_023252115.1 Micrococcales bacterium
ACCGGCCTGGCGACCAGTGTCTACCAGCGTCCGTTGTGGGCCACACGCTCGGTGGCTGCCGATCAGGCGGCGGCTGCGGCATCGGCGTCCGGAGAAGGGCGCAATGACATGGCGATGCTCAACTCTCGTCGTCTGTCCTTGCCCGCCAAGCTCACCGATCGCCTGCTGGCTGGCATCGTGCCTTCCGCTACAGCGGCGGTCAGCAACAGCCCGGTACCTGCTCGCGCGACAGCCGGCAGCACAGGCAACAACGGCGACTGGACTCTTGATCCGAACCTGGCACCCGCGCCGGAGTACGTGCGCTCCATGGCCCAGCCACCGCTGGCACCGGCCAAGCGTGCGTTCAGCAACGCCGATCAGTTCGTCGAAACCATGCTGCCACTGGCCAAGGAAGCCGCAGCACGAATCGGCGTCGACCCGGTCATGCTGGTGGCGCAGGCGGCATTGGAAACCGGTTGGGGCAAATCGATCATGCGTCAGCAGGACGGCAGCAGCAGCCACAACCTGTTCGGCATCAAGGCGGCGGGCAGCTGGAAGGGTGCCGAAGCACGCGCGATCACCAGCGAGTTCCGCGACGGCAAGATGGTCAAGGAAACGGCGGACTTCCGTTCCTACGATTCCTACGCCGACAGCTTCCACGACCTGGTCAGTCTGTTGCAGAACAACAGCCGGTATAAAGAAGTGGTCAATTCGGCCGATAAACCGGAACAGTTTGTAAAAGAATTGCAGAAGGCCGGCTACGCCACTGACCCGGACTATGCCAGCAAGATTTCGCAGATTGCGAAGCAGATGAAGAGTTACCAGACTTACGCCGCTGCAGCGGGCTCTTCCACGACTTTATAAGGTTTGACTCATGTCGCTGATTTCAATTGGGCTCTCAGGTATCAATGCCAGCAGTGCCGCGATCAACACCATCGGTAACAACACGGCCAACGTGGATACCGCTGGTTACTCGCGTCAGCAGGTGCTGACCACGGCGTCGGCGCAGATCGCTCTTGGTCAGGGTGTAGGTTACATCGGTACCGGCACTACGCTGTCCGACGTACGTCGCATCTACAACGGCTATCTGGACACCCAATTGCAATCGAGCACCGCCCTCAGCGCGGATGCAGTGGCTTATTCCGGTCAGGCCAGCAAGACCGATACATTGCTGTCCGACAGTGCGACGGGGATCTCCGTGCAACTGGCGGACTTCTTCACCAAGATGCAGGGCATCGCCACCAGCGCCACGCAGTCGGCCGAACGCTCGTCGTTCCTGACCCAGGCTGGCGCGTTGAGTGCACGCTTCAACTCGGTGTCGTCGCAGCTGTCCACGCAGAACGACAACGTCAACACGCAGCTCGACACGTTCACCAAGCAGGTCAACGAACTGACCACCACCCTGGCGAGCCTGAACAAGCAGATTACACAAGCGACGGCGGGCAACGCCACGCCAAATACCTTGCTCGATTCGCGCAGCGAGGCGGTTCGTAAGCTCAACGAGCTGGTCGGTGTGAAGGTTGTCGAGAACAACGGCAACTTCGACATCTATACCGGCACCGGACAATCACTGGTCAGTGGCGGCACGTCCTACAAGATGTCGGCCAGCCCGAGCCCGTCCGATCCGTTGCAGTACAACGTGCAGGTTGCCTACGGCCAGACCCAGACGGATGTGACCTCGGTGCTCACTGGCGGCTCGATCGGTGGTCTGTTGCGTTATCGCAACGAAGTGCTGGTGCCCGCGACCAATGAGTTGGGGCGTACCGCGATGGTGCTGTCCGATCAGGTCAACAGCCAGATGAATCAGGGTATCGACAGCAAGGGTAACTTTGGTTCGAACCTGTACTCCAGCATCAACAGTGCGGATGCCATTACCCAGCGCAGCATCGGCAAAACCACCAACAGTGTCGGCTCCGGCAACCTCAACGTGACGATCGGCGACACCAGCAAGCTGACCGCCAACGATTATGAAGTGACGTTCAGCGACTCATCGAATTTCAGCGTGCGCCGCCTGCCCAATGGCTAGAGCGTGGGGGCCGGTTCGCTGGCTGACAATCCGCCCAAGCAGTTCGAAGGCTTCAGTGTGAGCCTCAACGGCAATACGCTGGCGGCGGGTGACAGTTTCAAGGTCATCCCGACACGTACTGGCGCGGCGGGGATTTCGGTGGCGCTGACCGATGCCAAGGACATTGCAGCTGCGGCGCCCCTGACGGCAACGGCGGGTAGCAGCAACTCCGGCACCGGTGGCTTCACTCAGCCGGTGCTGAACACCAAGTCCGATATCTACGACAGCACCCAGACCGCTGACCTGCGTAATGCGCTCAAATCCTCCACCCCGATGAAACTGGTGATGGGTGCTGCGAACAGCAGCGGCGTGCAGAGCTACACCCTGATCAATGCGAGTGGCGGTGCGGTGCTTGACCAGAATGGCAACGCCGTCGGCGGTTCGATCATTCAGGGCCAGGCCAACACGGTCAAGTTGAACGTTGGCTACACTGACACTACGACGACGCCAAGCAGCAAAACCGCTTTTGAACTGCAAATGACTATCTCCGGCTCGCCGGTTGCCAATGACACGTTCAGCATCGGCATGACCGGTGGTGGCTCGTCCGATAACCGCAATGCGTTGGCGGTGGCAGGTCTGCAGACCGCCAAGACTGTCGGCGTCATCAACGGTGGTGTGGGCACCAGCCTGTCCGGTGCGTATGCAAGTACGGTATCTGTGGTAGGTACGTTGGCCAGCCAGAGCAAGAACGATGTGACCGCCACTGCGGCCGTGGTCAGCCAGGCCAAGTCGTCGCGTGATTCGGTCTCGGGTGTATCGCTCGACGAAGAAGCGTCCAACCTGATCAAGTACCAGCAGTACTACACCGCCTCTTCGCAGATCATCAAGGCGGCACAAACCATTTTCAGCACGCTGATCAACAGTCTTTAAGGAATCGTGAGCCATGCGTATCTCGACTACCCAGTTCTTCGAATCCACGAACACCAATTATCAGCGTAACTATTCGAACCTGAACAAGACCAGCGAAGAGGTCTCCAGCGGCATCAAGCTCAATACCGCGGGCGATGATCCGGTGGGTGCCGCGCGCGTACTGCAACTGGCCCAGCAGAACTCCATGCTGACCCAGTACGAAACCAATATCGGCACGATCAATACCAACGTTGTGACCACCGAAACGACCCTGACCAGCATCATCGACACGATGCAGGCTGCGCGTGAGCAGATCGTCTCGGCGGGCAGTGGCGCGTTTACCGACTCCGACCGTCTCGCCAAGGCTTCGGCGCTCAAGCAGTACCAGAGCCAGATTCTGGGCTTGATGAATAGCCAGGATCCGAATGGTCAGTACATATTTTCAGGTTCCAAGGCGTCGACGCCACCGTAC
>JAHEXM010000299.1 GCA_023252115.1 Micrococcales bacterium
AACTGGTTAAGGCCAGTGCTTCGGACTCCGACGTCTTGTTCGCGGCTCGAGTCTCGACGCAGGGGGAGCGTTCGATTGACTCGGCAGGTGCTGACGCCACCGGGTCTGCCGGTCTAATCAAGTTCCTAATGCGTGAGCGCCACGGCAGTCCCTTTGAGCACTCGGTGATGACGTTTCACGTCCGCGCCCCGATCTTCGTTTGGCGCGAGCACATGCGTCACCGCACTGCTTCGTACAACGAGGAGTCTGGCCGCTATCGCGTGCTCGAGCCAGAGTTCTATGTACCTGCACCGGAACGTCCACTTGTTCAGATCGGAAAAGCTGGTGCCTACGAATTCATTCCAGGCACAGTCGAACAGCAGGAACTGGCAACAGACACCATCAAGGGATCCTGCCGCGCCTCATATGCGGCTTACCTGAAGATGCTCGATGCTGGTGTTGCACGTGAAGTTGCGCGCGCTGTGTTGCCTGTCACTCTGTACTCGTCGGCATACGTCACGATGAATGCTCGCGCGATGATGAACTTCTTGTCGCTGCGGACTAAGTCGGACGACTCGATGTTTCCGTCGTACCCGCAACGCGAGATCGAGATGGTTGCCGAGAAGTATGAACAGGAATGGGCTCGACTGATGCCGGTCACCTACGCCGCGTTCGTCGAAAGCGGTCGAGTTCAGCCTTAGTCATCTGTGCCGTGGTCAACTGCGCCGCGGTCAATGGAACCCACGCTGGTGCTCCGATAGACCAAGGCCCACGCGACAGCGAGCCAGGATGCAATCAAACCCGAAACAAACATCGTGACAAAGCTTGCCCAGGCACCAAAGATCAGTAAGTTGAATAGGGCGCCAAGCAGCCGGGCAACACCCAGAATGATGCAGCTGAATACAACGACCTCGAGATAGTGACCGAACCGCGACGCGATCGCTTGAAAGTTTGCCTTAAACGGATTCCTATGCCCATCTGCAGCGGCCAGCGGTAGATACGGCGTGATCGCAAGGATTACTAAACCGGGCCAGGTGTAAAGACTCACTCCCAGCAATACCAGCAGTGCCCACAACAGAATCCATAACGTGAAGCGGCCCAGGTTTGGTGTAGCTCGAGCGATTGTCTCGCGGATACTGATTCGCCCCGCGGCGGTTTCCAGTGCGGCCGTTGCCATCAGCAGCGCGGCAACGATCAAGATTGCCAGCGACACCAATGCGAGCACCCAAAAGGTCACTGAATTCAGAAACGGAATGACCTCGAAAGACACCAACACAGCCTGGAGCGCGGCATTGACGACGATGATGAGAAGCAGGATTCCGGTCGCGCGCCAGTAGCGTGCGCTTGCAGATACTAAGGCAGACCAGCCGAATTTTTTCGCGCCTGGAGCGACTGTTACTGATGTTTCGCTTACCGCGCTCATTTTGTTGTCTCCGCGTTCTGTTCAATGACTGCTTCGATGCTTCCGCTGAACACTTGCGTTCCACCAACCGTGATCACCATGTCGGGGTTTGCGGCGGTGCTATCGGCGACGGTGACTTGGATGGGCTTTCCCGTTGAAGTCGTGCCGGAGCATGAATAGCTCTTCGTTTGGTTATTCGCTGCTGTACACACGGGCTTGACCGCAATACCGATCTTTTGCGCGAGCAACACATCAGTTGCGGCCGTGGAAACATACAGCGGAGTCAGATTCCCCTGAATCGCAATGCCTTTGGCCACCGAGCATCCGCCGAGGCCGACCAGACCGACCACGGCGATTACAGCAATCGCTCGCCGCGGCGCGAAATGATTGCCTGCCAGGCGCGTACTCATAGCTGCCTGCCGTGTTCATAGGCAACGATTTGCGCCCGGCGAGTGTTGTGCAGTTTCTCGACGGCTGCATCACTGATCTTGGACATATCAAAAGGGGCAGGTAACAGCAATTCGGTATTGCGGTCCAGGGCCGAGCCAATTTTGTCCAGCGGATCAATCTCCCAGTAGTTCGCCGAGAGCTGGCGACTCAGGGACGCAAGGCCCGTTTGCGAAAAGTCACGCTCTGTCCAATTCGCGCTCGAATCGTGATCGATTGTTGTACAAAATATCGACAAGGTTCCGTCGCGGTTGTCTATCAATTCAACAAGCTGTTGCTGCTGTGGGTAGTCGATGCATGACGCTGTCGTAATCTCCCAGAAGCCACCGCCACCTTGTCGAGGGTGGGCAATGATTGCGTTGAGGTGGGTGTGACCGTTTAGCCACGCGATCATGTTGGGGTACTTCAGCAGCATGTTGACGAACTGCTCTGAATGGATCAAGGGTTGTGACGGTTCGAGCACGGCTTCGGCGCCATTTTCGAGGGTCAGGCTGTTGTGATGGCTACATATGATCGCCAGTTTGTTTTGTTGCTGCGCTTGGGCAAGTTCCTGTTCAAGCCAGTCGAATTGATTTTGGGGTACGGCACCGTCAGCTCCGCTGACCTGATTGC
The DNA here is from genome assembly GCA_023252115.1 of Micrococcales bacterium. Classification (GTDB taxonomy): domain Bacteria; phylum Actinomycetota; class Actinomycetes; order S36-B12; family UBA10799; genus JAHEXM01. Next base: position 2,441 of record JAHEXM010000299.1, read on the forward strand.
AAGTGTCAAGGCCGAGTACACGCAAATACGGAGTCACGTCCACCGACCACCACGTTTGACCAGTGCTGATGTTGTCGGAGGTAAAGCCGTGGCCGATCGGGCCCGGCGTTTTAGAGCTGTTCAGGTGTGCCTGCATGAATTGGATCTGGTCGAATAACTTGCGCGCTCCGTCGGCGGTTACATCCTTGGTGCCGCGTTCTAACCCCAATGTGGTTTGCAACTGGTCGAAGAGCTCATTGGCAACGTTGGTGTCAGTTGCCATCTGCGACAGCATGTTGTGCGTAGCGGAAGCAGCGGTTGCCGCTTTGTTGCTGCCCACAGCCCACGCTTGAAGCGTCGGGTCAACTCGCAGGTTGCCCATGAACAACGTGTCATGGTTACCGAAGACCGTGTACCAAGGAGCTGCAAGTCCAACGCTGTTCACTGTTTGGCTAACGGCTTTTTCGAGCAATCCCGGGATTTGCGGAAATCCGTGAGCGCCGTACTTGTCGATGGCCGGATCGTTCGGGTGCCAGGCGTAAGTCGCGTCGTCCCAGACTTGTACGCCCTCGTAGACGCCGGCTTTGCCGCTGTTCGGCGTTACCGGAACACCGTCAAGGATCTTGATGTACCAATCGAGTTCCAGTGAACTGCGCGAATCAGCATTATCTCCGGTATTCACGATGGCTGTTAGCGGAGCACCAGTCACCGGACTGAATCGCGCTTTCGTGACGGAATCCACCATTGCTGCAGCGACCTGGGTCGTCATGGTGTCTTGAGGATGAAGAGCGCTGACGAATGCACTACTCACCACAACCAGTGGTTCAAGGCGCGCAGGAGACTGCGCATCGATCACGTGGATGTCGCTGAGGTGACCTAGGTAAGCCAATGAACGTCGCGAGCTTGTGCGCGCTGGCGAAGGTGGTTTCGCTGTGATGTCAATA
>JAHEXM010000020.1:0-5472 GCA_023252115.1 Micrococcales bacterium
GTTGACTGGTGTTGATCCGGCTGGGTTGGATGTGTTGGGCAAGGTTGAGTATTTGGCGGCGTGTGCTCGGGTTGAATCGCGTGTTGTTGCGTTGAAGATGTTGGCGGTTGAATCGATTGCTGCGGAGCAGGCTGTTGAGCAGGCGGTGCTGCAGCAAACTGATGTGGCGAATGTGGCTGATGCTGGTCGCGAAATTGTGATGAGTGCGCTGCATGTGTCGGGTTTGGCGGCGAGTCATTTGATTGAGCAGGCTGACCGTTTGGTTAATGATTGTCAGCAAACCTTGCACTACCTTTCCGAGGGTTTGGTCAGTCCTGGTGTTGCGCGGGTGGTGGGTGAGGAAACACGACTACTTGGCCGCGAGCAAATCGCACAGGTTGAGCAGCGTGTTCTGGTTCGGGCTGGTCATCAAAGCCCGGGGATGTGCGAGGTTGTGTGAAACGCGTGATCGCGCTCACGGCTCCGGAGTTGTTTGCTGAGCAATGCGGGCAGGCCGTTAAAACCCGTTGCGTCAGTGTGGCCGCTGCTGAGCATGGAATGGCTTGGTTTAACGCTTTGCTTCCTGCGGCGGTTGCGATGGATCTGTTTGCCATGGTTGACGCCGATGCCAGGGCCGTGAAAGGCCGTGAGCGTGCGCAGATGACTGATTCAAATGGTGAGGTGGGTGAGTTGGATTCGATTGATGCTTATCGGGCTGATGCCTTCGTCGCATTGATGCAAAACAGTGGCAAGCGATCAAACGATTTAGATCAAGCCGACAACCAACCAACACCACCACGGCGTCAAGCCAACATTGTTATTGACCTACCAACACTGCTGGGCATGGCAGATCACCCCGGCGAAATGGAAGGCTATGGACCGATCCCGGCTAACCTCGCCCGACAACTTGCAAAGGATGCGACCTGGCAGCGCTGGATCACCGAACCAACCACCGCACACCTGCTCGAACTAGGACGAACCCGCTACCTGCCCAACACCCAGCTACGCGAATACATTTGCGCACGCGACCAAACCTGCCGATTCCCGCACTGCAACCAACCCGCGAAACGAAACGACATCGACCACGCAATCCCATGGGACACCGGCGGGCAATCTAACCCCGACAACCTCGGATCACTGTGCCGAAGACACCACCGACTCAAAACATTCAACAGATGGCAAATCACCGAATCCCACGCCGACGGAACATGTGTATGGCGCAGCCCAGCAGGCCACACCATCACGACCGAACCACCGTTACCGCTGGTTCCACCTCACGTTGAATGACACCCGGCCGACTACGCGCGCCCGATGAGATTTGCAACGATTTCAGCCGAGATTCCGACCAATGGCAACCCGCCGCCGGGGTGAGCCGACCCGCCAACTAGAAAAAGCCCCGGGACGGGCGAGCGATTTGCCGGACGCAAGAACGAAGCACCTTTGCCGTGACTGGCGCTTCCGTAGATAGAGCCACCAATCGAATGCGTATCGCGTTCCAAGTCTGCTGGCGTGCGAATTTCGCGCCAGAGCAATCGTTTGCGAACATCGATTCCGCGATCGGCCAATAAGTTCAAAATGTGGCCAGCATATTTTTCGGCAACACCAGGGGCGCGCCAATCGAACTCATGCTTTCCCAAGCCGTGTCGCGGTGCGTTCACCAGAACGAAGAGCGCTTCGTGGTCATCATCGGGATGCATGCTCGGGTCGTCGGGCCGACTTAGATAGATCGCAGGATCCTGAGCCGGTTCGCCAGCAAATACCGAGTTGAATTCTGCGTAGTAGTACTCCGGGAACAACACGTTGTGACTGGTCAGGCCTGGAGTTTGACCCTTGAGGGCAAGCATGATCACAAATCCGGCCATTGATCGCGTGAATTTAGCAAGCGACTTGCGTTGCTTAGCCGCTCGAGTGTCGAGAATCAGATCCCCGTACAAATGCCCGGCGTCAACATCGGAAACGACTATGTCGGCATCAAGCCGGCGGCTGTCGAACAGAACCACGCCGTTGACCGATCGATGGGCCCGAGTAATTCCGCGAACCTCGCAATTGAATTCAAAATCGACCTTACGTTCCAAACATCGCTCGTACAAGGCATCGGCGAGCGTCGACATCCCACCACCGACGTGCCACGCACCAAAAGTTTGTTCGACGTAAGGAATCGTGCACAGCGCTGCAGGTGCTCGACGCGGGTCCGATCCGGTATAGGTCGCGTACCGATCAAGAAGCATTCGCAGCCGTGGGTCTTCGATTGTTTTCTTGCCAAGCTGGCGCAGCGTTGTCATTGGTGCAACGGCGCGCACGTCAGAAATATTGGAGGCAAGCTTCAAGAGTTGACGCTTACTCTCAATCGGTTGCTCAAGGACTGGCTCGCGCGTCAATTGCCAGACGCGGGCAGCCCGCGTCATGAGGTCGCGCCAATCGTGTTCCGCGTCGCCGCCCAGCGCCTCGCCTAGAGTCCGAGCCGCACGCGCCGAGTCAACTCCCGGCAGAACGGCGTTGGTTCCATCGGCCCATCGGTAGCTGAACCCAGGCTCGACCGGTTGCAGGTCGACCGATGCTTCGAGCGAGTCGCCGGTCTTCAAGAAAAGATCGCGGTAAACAGCGGGCAACGTCAGCAGACTTGGTCCGGTATCGAAAACGAATCCATCGCGTTCGAACCGCCCGACTTTTCCGCCATACGTCGGGCCTTGTTCAAAAACGGTGACGGTGTGACCTTTGACGGCAAGGCGCGCGGCAACGGCCAAGCCGCCCATGCCGGCACCGACCACAAAGACTCGACTCACGGGCTGACCCTAAGACGCCGGGCGTTCGGGGTGCCGCGGGACATCCGCATCCATGATCGAGCAGGATGGCGCAATGCCCAGTCCGCGCAGAAAAATCGGTGATCCGCTGCCGTCATATGACTGGTGTTCGATTGATCCACTGACGCTGGGCGTGCCCCATCCCGCCGGGACCACGCCAATCCCCGAGCTTTTTGACCCCGAGGCTGCTGGCGCGACCCTGCCTTTCGTGACCGCAGTTGCTGAAGGCAAATCTGAGCCGCTGGTGCAAGTCACTGCCCATCAAGTGGAGGCCGCCTATTGGCAGACTGGCTGGCCGTTCACTCATCGTGAAGCATTTGTGCGCAGTGAAGTTGCCGCGCGATTGGAAACGGCGGCGAACCTGTTGCCAGATGGTTTTGGCCTTGCGGTCTGGGACGCATGGCGCGACCCGCGTCTGCAGCAGTTGTTGTACGAAACCGTGTATGTCGATCCCACGATCCCACCGGGGTTTGTGAATCCGCCGTCGGATGATCCGGCAACGCCGCCGCCGCACGCGACTGGTGGAACGGTTGATGTGACGCTGACTTGGAAGGGCAAACCATTGGCACTCGGGACGGCCTTCGATGCATTTGTTGACCTGGCGCGAGCACGATCTCTTGAGGACGTCACTGATGAGGGCGACGATGCGTTGGCTCGCGATCTGCGGCGGGTGTTGTGGCATGCGATGTGTGCCACGGGATTCGTTGGTCTTGCCTGCGAATGGTGGCACTTCGAATACGGCACCCGATTGTGGGCGGCCATCAAGAACCAGGAGCCGCGCTATCCGGCGGTCACCGGACCGGCAGTGCTCGACCCTTCCACTTGATTGAGTCGTTTCGTTTTCGGCGCCACGATTCTGCGACCAAGCCCGCAAACGCCGCGATTGACAACGGGTGTAACAGGCTTTCGGGTAGGACCCGAGTGTGCGTCGTGCGGGCGACTGCGATGCGCCCCGCGACTCCAGCGCTGTACCCGAGTAAGCCGATTGTTCGGACCCGACGAGTCGGGCCGACGATCACCGCTAGCGGTGGAGTGACATAGGCGACGCCAAGAAGTTTGACGACAGCAATGCTGGCGAGTCCAGAGCCGAAAGCTGACCACAGTGACTTCGCATAGCCATCAATCAATTCACTCGTCGTCGAATACATCTGACATGTCGCAATATCACTTCCTTCCACGACCGCCGTATGTCCGCCGGCAGCACGCACGGCGCGCGCAAGTGCGACATCTTCAAGAACGTCGCCGCGAACGCTTCGATGTCCGCCGGCATTGCGGTACGCCTGCGCATCAACAACAAGGAATTGACCGTTTGCGACCGCGAGCAATTCGCGGCTCGATTTCTCTGACGCTTGAAGCGGAACAAATGTCAGCCAAGACCATTGCAGAAGTGGCTGAACGAGCCGCGACAGCAACCCAGCGGTGATTTGCCGCGGATACGGGCACACCAGGTCTACGTTGGCCTCCCGCAACATCGCGACTGACGCCACGATGGCCGATTGCTCCAACGTCACATCAGCATCGAGAAAAACGAGAACCGATCCTGTTGCAGCAGATGCGAGTTCCTCACACGCCCATGACTTTCCGGTCCAACCCGGCGGCACCACAGCAGTCGCCTCACGCTTTAGCACGGTGACAAGCGGGTTGACTGTCGCGCATCGCTCGATGATCGTTGCAGTCTCGTCGGTCGAACCGTCGTCGAGTACAAGAACTTCCGAAATTCCATGCACTTCGGCCACTGATGTCAAACACGCTTCGATGGTTGAGCGTTCGTTTCGCGCTGGAATGAGGACACTGACAGTGTCGCTTGTCGCAACCGCATCGACGCTTGGTTTACGGACCCGGGTCAAGTTGTAGATGGTGTGCGCAGTCGCCGCGACGGCAATGCATGAACCGATCGTTACTAGACCGGCCCACTGTCGAGTGAGTTTCACGCTGCCGCCTCGATGACCGGTGTAGTCCGCGCCGAGGTCGTGGTTCGTCGCAGGCTCAGCAGATACGGAATGGTGATGGCTCCCATGGCGAGCCCGCCCCACAACGCAACCCACGGCCGACCAAAGAAGAAGAGGTTTCCTACTACTCCACCGATCCATGTCCAGGTCCACAAGAGGGCTGGCACGGCTTCAGAGCGTGCATCGGCAGGCTGCGGCCACGTTGGCAAGAGATCCAGCAACGCGATCAGGATCGTCGCGACGACGAACCAACCGAAGTAATTCACCAGCGGAACAGTTGTCACACCGGGTAACGAAGGTGAAGTCGTCCGCCAGGTCCAATACCCCTCGCCAACCATCTGTGGGTCAAGGAAAACGTCCCACGCTGCCAAGGCGAATCCACCCAGCAACGCAACTTTGATCCGGTTGCTCGCGAGCCGACGAGCAATGATGAGAGCGGGATAGGCCGCCATCAACCAAGCGAGCAGCACAAGCAGTGGGACACCGAATAACCGGATGCCAAGTGTTGGCGAATACAAGTAGTTCGTAAACGGCACGCCCGTGTGCACACCCAGGCATTCGGCGGTGAATGAAACGGCAATCGTGATAGCGGCGAAACCTGCCGCCCATCGTGCGCCACGAAATACCAGAGCATGGCTCATGCTTGCGAGGGCGTAGAGAATCACGCAAACGAAGGTCATTCTCAGCCGGGCTGTCCCCGAAGTCAGGGGCCAACCAATTTGCGCCAATATTGCTAGTCCGGC
>JAHEXM010000020.1:5482-12226 GCA_023252115.1 Micrococcales bacterium
CAAGGTACCCAGTTTGCGCGCGGCAATTGGAAAAGCTCAGCCGGTGACATCGGACATGGAGTTGTGACTGAATGTCCCGGATGCACGCAAAAGTGCAAATCGAGCAAACAGTTCTTCTGAATACCAGCCGACTCGATCGGTGTCCGCAATTGCCTGCGCGTGTGCTGTTGTTTCGTACGCAAAGGCATTAAGGCGTGCCGAGCTATCCCAAATCGAAAATGTCCCCTGCAGTCCGACTGGAGCTTCGCCGATGCCGGTGGTGAGTCTCATTCCGGGCGCACGTGCCACAGCTGTCACGATCGGCGGGACTGCACGGCGAAACGTGTTCATTTTTCGCAACCGGATGCGTGCGCGGGTAATTGAAGCGACCGGGCCATCCCACGGTGCGGTTGCAACAGGCGTGAATGGTTCGCGGCGCGACCAACTTCCGCGAGTACTCAGCGGCCGCATCACAAACTCTGCACGTTCAGTTGCATCCTTGTCCCACGCTGCCACGATCGCACCGTGCTCGAACACGCGCGCATCAGCTTCGCTGTTCCAAACGGCCAGCACACCCCAATGATGCGGATCAGCTTCACGAATCGAAAAAGTGTTTCCGGAACCAGTGCCGAGCAATTTTGCGAATCGCAGTCCGTGTGTCTGGGCAATCGCGCGGCGTTGGCTCACCATGCGACTCAATGCGATCGGAATTGTTCGAGTGGGAATGCCCCACAAATGCATGGTTACGATCGGCGCGACCGAGTCATTCTCAATACTCGACGCAGACGATTGGCTTTTGGGCATGAATCAGATTGGGTCAGATGCAACTGATGGTGCAATCGCTTGCATGTCCACAATTTTCGTAGCTCCGGGCACACTTTCCGCTCGGTCGGCGGAAACGATCACCATTCGGCCATTTGCAGCGAGCGATGAGGCGGCCTTTGCGACCGCCAAAGCGTGATCGGGGGACAAGCCCTCGGTGCCCGGTGCCAGTGCGATGAGTGAAGCACCGGAAGCGCCAGCAATCGCCAAAGCGTGGATCCGTCGCTGCCAAGGCTGGCGGTCAGTCACCAGTGCTGGATCCGCGAGCGATGCCAGTTCAGCAATTGCTGAGCCGCTTTGGCTATCGATGCTCAGTTGGCCGGTCAGCATGCAGTGATGCGGACCGAGCACTCCACTCAAAACGGCTGCGACCGCGGCTCGCTCGGCAGGCGAACCGCCACAAAGCGCCACGAGGTCCCCGCGTTGCGCTCGCATTGATAGCGACCGAAAAAGTGGGTGACCGTGACGGCCCACCGCTGACAGATCACGAACTACCAGTCCGTTGGTTTCCTCGTCCGTGTCATGCCGCAGATCGATGACCGCGTCTGCAGACGCATCATGCCCGTGCAGATCGGCCCCAGGTGGCGGGTCGGACTCGATACCCATAGGCACACGTTACGACCCACCCCTGACAAGCCAGCAAAGACTCGCCAGCAACGGGCTCGGCGCGCAGTTTGTCGATGTGGCGCGAGAGGATCACGGCGTGGATCTGTCCAGCTCAGCGCATCATGCGTTCGCGGCGGATGCTGACGGCTTAGCTCGAGCGCTCGAGGAGCTGGTCGCACATCACGGTGCAGCTGTCGCCGAAGCTGGTACTACACCGCTTCCGGACGGCATTCCAGCCGACGGGATAGGACCGGAAGCCGCCCTCGCGCTGTTGGCGCCCCTCGCGCTCGATACCGCCACTTCGTTGTGGGCTCCGACCGCGGCTGCTCACATGGATACGCCGACGCCGTGGATCACTTGGGCAGCTGCTTCTTGGACGGCAGCGCAGAGCCAGAACTTGCTGCATCGGCGCTCGGCCCCGGGAGCATTGGCACTCGAGGACACCTTGATGAGTTGGCTCGCACCGATGTGGGGGATGCACGGTGGCCATGTCGTTCCCGGCGCAACCATCGCAAACCTCACGGCGCTATGGGCAGCGCGTGATGGCGCTGGCGCTTCACGAATCGTGACGTCGGAAGCGGCCCACGTATCGATTGCAAAGTCCGCACGACTACTGGGGATGCCGTTGTTCACCTTGCCCACTGACAGCCAGGACCGGATCAGCCTTGATGCACTCGCAGATATGACGAGACGGAATCCAGCCGAGATGGACCGCACTGCCGTTGTGCTGACAGCCGGGACTTCAGCTGCCGGATCGATTGATCAATTCGATGGTGCGCGGCGGGCCGTTTCTGCGTTTGGTGCCCATGCGCCGTGGTGGCATATCGATGCGGCATGGGCTGGACCTCTCGTCTTTTCCGAACGCCATCGCAAGGCCCTCGATGGCATCGCCCGCGCTGACTCAGTGTCGGTGGCTACTCACAAGTGGCTATTTCAGCCCACTGAAGCGGCAGTGGTGCTATTTCGTGATCTGACTAGGGCAAATTCAGCGTTGCAGTTTTTTGGGCCTGGCGATGCCAACCAAATCGGGCTACTGGGCTCCCGGGCCGACCGATCGCTGACGTTGGTACTAACCCTGCTGGCATATGGCAAGGCAGGCGTCGGGGCTTGGATTGACCAGTGCATCCAACAGATCGCGGCGCTCGAACAAGCTATGCGGACCCGAGACGACGTCGAACTTTTCGGCCGGCCCTCTTCGGGAATCTTGTTGTGGCGTCCAACTCAAGCAGATGTTGACACCGTAGCTGCCGGACTCGATCCGGGTTCTGCATCTGTGGTTTACGCCCGCGGGCAGCGCTGGATCCGGCATGTGGCAGCTAGCCCGCTCTTGGATGCCGATGAGCTCTTGTACGGCATCGAGGCGGCGCTGCGTTCGAGTGATAGCGAAAAAGATGCGGATCCTGCTTAAAAGGAGTTGACTCAGACCCCTGTTCGAACATATGTTCGATCCCGTTGGGAACAGAGCACTTCACAGTCGGGAGGATTGACCAATGGGAGGACTTCGAAAAGTCCCGCAATCGGATGCGGTTAACGATCTGCTCACCTTGGCCGGCTTCGGGTTAGCCGAAGCAGCGGGGGAGCCAAGGGCGCATCTTCGATTTGCTGCAGCGCATTTGGCGGCGTTGCGAGGTGCGGCAGCCATGGTGGCGGCTCGTTCGCCAGCTTCGAGTCGCGGTCGGGTGCGTAGCGTGTGGGAATTACTTGCTGCGGCGGCTCCGGAATTCGCTGAATGGGCTGCCTTTTTTCAAGCTGGGGCTTCGAAGCGGTCCGCCGCGCAGGCTGGTGTTCCAGTGGTGAGTGCTCGCGAAGCGGATGATCTTTATCGAGATGCAGTCTCGTTCGTGAACCTTGTTCGATCAGCGGTTGATGTTCCTTTGGTTCTGCCAGTTGCCGAACGGGCGTTGGCAGCGACCGGTTAGAAAGATCAGGCCTTTTGGAATCCATTGGGTAATTCCGCTAGGGCAAAAGGCATTTCGATAGCGCAAGTGAGAAGCTTCGGGCATGTCAGGCAATCAGCGGCGCCGGCCAAGTTTGCGGGTAATCGCAGGAGACCTTGTTCAGGAGACCGCGCGGCAGACGGGCGCAGCGGCTGTGGTTCGCAGTGCGCGCGACTCGCTCGTGCCGAGTCCGCGCGTAGCGGAGGTTGAAGAGAACAATCCGGCCCCAGGTGAAGAGCCAACGCGCATTGCCGTGATTGGCGGTGGCATCGCTGGCCTCTCGGCTGCGTGGGCGCTAGTGAAGGACAAGTCCGCTGACGTTGAAGTCACGATCTACGAGGCCTCGCCTGAAGTGGGCGGAAAAATTCGACTGGGCGAGATCGATGGCATCGCAATCGATGAGGGTGCTGAGTCGCTCTTGGCCGTTCGTCCCGAGGCCCTTGCCCTCGCCAGGTCGGTCGGTCTCGCGGGATCCATCGTCAACCCGGCAACCTCGCAAGCTTCGGTTTGGTCGCGTGGTGAACTTCGACCATTGCCGCCAGGACTGATCACCGGTATTCCCACGGACTTACATGCACTCGCGACGAGCGGGATCTTGTCGGTGCCTGGACTCTTCCGGATTCCGCTGGACCACTGGTTGCCGCAGACTCGAATCGAAGGGGACATCTCGGTCGGCGATTTTGTCGCAACACGTCTCGGTTCAGAAGTCGTCGATCGGTTGGTTGAGCCGATGCTCGGTGGTGTCTACGCCGGACGCGCACAGGACCTGAGTCTGGAGATGGCCGTACCAGCCTTGTTTCGATTGGCAAAGCGTGAACGGTCATTGCTTCGAGCCGCTCACGAAGCCCGAGCAACTGGTGCCGCACCCAGTGGTGCACGCCGTGGCCCGGTGTTCGCTGGAATCTCTGGCGGCGTTGGACGGCTACCGATTGCGCTAGCCGATCGACTCACGAAGCGCGGGGTCACCATTGACACCGGCGCAACCGTCACTGGCCTGCGGTCAAATGAACGCGGCTGGCGACTCATAGTTTCGCATCACGGCCAGCCTGAACGCGTCAATGTGGATGCCGTCGTCTTGGCCGCGCCGGCCGCAAGTGCTGCGCGCCTGTTGCGCCAGGCCAATCCCCATGCGGCGGCAATCCTGGATGGCATCAACTATGCAAGCGTCGGACTGGTCACGCTCGCCTACGATCCAGAACAGGTTCCGGCAACTGTGCAAGGAAGCGGGATGCTCGTTCCGCCCATCGAAGGCTTGTCAGTGAAAGCGGCAACGTATTCATCGCGCAAGTGGGCATGGGTCGCGCGTTCCGGCGCGGTTCGCAAATCGAGCTCGCGAAAGAACAGCCACTACATGCTGGTGCGCGCTTCGCTGGGCCGATTTGGTGAGCCAGAAGTCTTACAACGTGAAGACGACGAACTCGCTGCACTTGCTGCGGCAGAACTGAACCTGATGGCAGGACTTCCCGAAAAGCCGATTGCACATCGGGTTACCCGTTGGGGTGGAGCGCTTCCGCAATACACGGTGGGGCATCGCGGTCGAATCGCTCGCGTTCGTGAACTATTGATTGACACGCCGGGCATCGCGGTCTGCGGTGCGGCATATGACGGCGTGGGTATTGCAGCGTGCATTGGCTCTGCGCAATTTGCGGCCAGCCAGCTCGTTTCGTACTTGGCCGAAAAGGAAAAATGGGCGCATGGCTGATTCCTCAAAAGATGCGGTACCAAGTGCTCGTGACATTAATGAACAGATTCGCTACACGATGTGGTCGGTATTTTCCGTGGACCATTCGACGAAGGCAGATGCACTTGATGGCGGGAGTGCCGAGCGGGTTCACGCCTTGATTGATGAAATGGCCGCAGACGATCTTGTTGTGCGCGGTTGGTACGACGTCGGTGGGTTACGCGCCGACGCTGAAGTGATGTTGTGGGCGCACGCTCCGAGCAGTGATGTGCTGCAAGACTTCTATCACCGTGTGCGCAAGACTGATTTTGGCGCACGACTCAAGCCCGTGTGGTCGCAAATGGCGTTGCATCGGCCTGCGGAGTTCAACAAGTCGCACGTGCCCGAGTTCATGGCAAGCGACCGTGAATATGGCTACGTATGTGTGTACCCATTTGTTCGGTCCTTTGAGTGGTACTTGCTTCCGGATGAAGAGCGGCGCGAGATGCTGATGGAACACGGGATCATGGGTCGGGAATATCCCGATGTGCGAGCCAACACAGTCCCGGCATTCGCGTTAGGCGACTACGAATGGATTTTGGCATTCGAAGGCGATGACTTGTCTCGTATCGTCGACTTGATGCGTCACCTGCGAGCTTCACGAGCACGAATGCATGTACGGGAGGAAATTCCGTTTTACACCGGCCGCAGACGCGAGCTCGCAACTCTGATGAGGGATGTGACATGAAGGATCCAGCACACGACGGAACCACCAGACCAGACGGCACCCCGTACCCCGTTGCCATCGACGAGAAAGAGTGGAAAGAAAAACTCTCTCGCCAGGAGTACGACGTTTTACGGCGCGCTGGCACTGAACGTCCTCACACTGGCGAATACGTCGACACCAAGACCAAGGGCGTGTATTCGTGCCGCGCCTGTGGGCACGAGTTGTTTTCGTCCGAGTCAAAGTTTGATTCGCACTGCGGTTGGCCGTCATTTTTTACCCCGCTAGCTGGGGACTCGGTGGTATTGCTTGAGGATCGCTCGATGATGTCGGTGCGCACTGAAGCGCGTTGCGCAAACTGCGGTTCACACCTAGGACACGTTTTCGAAGGCGAGGGTTACAACACGCCAACGGATCAACGGTGGTGCATCAACTCGATCAGTGTTCGTTTAGAGCCCGCCGAGGACTAGCCTGCCAACATGGCTTCGAAGTCACCCGCGATAGAGATCGACGTTGACGGGATTCCAGTTCGGGTCAGCAACCCTGACAAGCAAATGTTCCCTGAAGCCGGGATCAGTAAGCGCGAGCTCGTCGAGTTCTACCTCAGTGTCGGACCTGGCATCCTTAACGCACTGCGAAATCGACCCACGACTCTGGAACGATGGCCAGACGGCGTTCACGAAGGACAAGTCGTCGGTCAGCGCCATGAGCGAAGCAAAGAGGCGTTTTTTCAAAAGCGCATTCCGAAGGGTGCACCCGGTTATGTGCAGACCGCCCGTATTGCATTTCCATCGGGGCGAACTGCCGACGAAGTCTGTCCGGACTCAGTTGCCGTCGTTGCATGGGCGGCGAACTTAGGAACTATCACGTTTCATCCCTGGCCCGTACGCAAGGTCAACACCGAAGCACCCGATGAACTGCGTATTGATTTGGATCCGCAGCCCGGAACCGATTTCTCTGATGCCGTTCTTGTCGCCGGCGAACTCCGTGGATTGCTCGACGAACTGGGAATGCGT
>JAHEXM010000300.1 GCA_023252115.1 Micrococcales bacterium
GATCGAAGACTTGGTGAGCAACGGGGCTGTTCGCAAGGGCAAGCCGGTCAAGATCCTTGGAACAGGCGATGTGTCAGTGGCCCTACAGGTGAGCGTTAACGCGTTCGCCGACAAGGCCAAGGCCAAGCTGACCGCTGCTGGCGGCTCAGCAATCGAGGTCTGACCGAACCGTGCTACGCGGCTTCGCATCGGCGTTTCGTACGCCTGACCTGCGAAAGAAGATTCTGTTCACGATTTTCATTCTGGGCATTTACCGTTTGGGTGCCGTTGTGCCGACCCCGGGTGTCAACTACTCGGCAATCCAGAAGTGCATTACCCAGACGCAGGACAACTCGTTTTACGGCTTAATCAACCTCTTCAGCGGCGGGGCACTGCTGCAGTTGAGCGTGTTCGCGCTCGGAATCATGCCCTACATCACGGCGTCGATCATCATTCAGTTGTTGGTCGTCGTTATTCCGCGCCTCGACGCCCTGAAACAAGAAGGTCAAGCCGGCCAAGCGAAGCTCACGCAGTACACACGTTATTTGACTATTGGTTTGGCGATCCTGCAGTCGACGGCGATCTTGGCGTTGGCCCGGACGCCGGGCCGCTTGTTCCAAGGCTGCAATGAGCAGTTGATTCCGAATCAGTCGATCACGCTGATCATCGTCATGATTATTACCTTGACCGCTGGTACCGGCATGATCATGTGGTTTGGTGAGCTCATTACCGATCGTGGTATCGGCAACGGAATGTCGCTACTTATTTTCGTGTCGATCATTGCTTCCTTCCCTGGCCAGCTGGTGGCGATTTTCCGCGTCGATGGAGCGCTGACACTGGCTTTCACGGTTGCGGTCGGTTTGGTGACGATCGGCGCAGTGGTCTATGTCGAACAGGCCCAGCGGCGAATACCCGTTCAGTACGCGAAGCGAATGGTGGGTTCGCGCGAATACGGTGGTGCCTCGACTTACATTCCGCTGAAGGTCAACATGGCCGGTGTTATTCCGGTGATTTTCGCGTCGTCGCTTCTGTATATCCCGCAACTGATCGTGACGCTGTCCGGTAGTCAGGCTGGTTGGGCGCAATGGGTTTCGCAGAACTTCACCAAGGGCGACGAGCCGCTGTATCTGTTGGCGTACTTCTTGCTGATCGTCTTCTTCTGTTACTTCTATGTGGCGATTACGTTTAACCCGGTGGAGGTCGCCGACAACATGAAGAAGTACGGCGGATTCATCCCAGGCATCCGTGCGGGCAAGCCGACCGCGGAGTACTTGGACTACGTCCTTACCCGACTGACATTCCCGGGCTCTCTCTATCTGGCCGTGATCGCCATCATTCCTTTCGTCGCGTTTGCCACCCTGGGAGTCGGAAACCGGTTCCTGTTCGGTGGCACCAGCCTGCTGATCATGGTCGGCGTCGGCCTCGACACGATCAAGCAGCTTGAATCGCAGCTCCAGCAGCGCAACTACGAAGGCTTCCTTCGCTAAGCCCTTCTGCTACCCGCGCGACGACCCTCCCCGGCCCCGCCCGCGCGGCTGGCGGAACCAACCCGCCATCCGTCGCACTGCGCGAACTTTTGTTGATCATGCAGTTGTTGTTGTGTTTGATGTTGGAAATGCATCCAAGTCAACGATTACACAACAACAAGTGCATGATCAACAACTTGTTAAGGCTCGACAGATTGCGGCGACGGTCGCTCGCTGAACCCGTAGATCGCGCGAGGTTAGGACCACCATCGTCCAGCCGGCATCTTGAAGGCGATTGCGGCGATGTTGGTCGTACTGCCAGCGGGCTTTGTCGAGGTGAATCAGGCCGTCGTATTCGACCAATAGCTTGCTTGCAAACCACACGAGGTCACCTCTGGCGAGCCACTGTCCAGCATCGTCGAATATGTCTGCATTGCACGCTGGAGGTGCAATTCCACTGTCGAGTACCCAGTAACGGATTACTGATTCGGGTGGCGACCCGGCGTTGGGGTTTGCCCACTCGGCGATCCGGCGAAATGCCTTGATTCCTCGCCTGCGCTTGGCCCATTTGGCGACCGCCACGAGATCGTCTTGCGTGCACAGTTCGCGCCGGAGGGCGTCATCCGCCGAAGCAAGCAGGTGGTGTCCGGCAACTTGCGGAGCGATATCGAAAAGCGTCCGCGCAATTGAAGTCACGGGGAGGTCCCGGACCAAACATGTATGACTGGTTGGAAGCTGACTTGATGTCGAATTGAGTCCATTTCGGCGTGCAGGTTGAAGGTGCGCCGGCGTAGATATGACGAGCTTCTCGGCCTCACGCAGGTCGGGAGGAAGGATGAGCCCGTGGAGTCGGGCAGCGGTCGATCGGGCGAACACCGCGCCCGGCGGCACCACCGGGAGATACTCGGCGCACTGCATTTCCAGATCCTCGGTCGTCCGGGAAGTTGAGATTCGGACGCCCCGAGTCGGTGCACGAAATCTTTTCGTTCGGAGTTCGGCGTATGTCAGCTCGTCTGTGCCACTGGCTGTGATGACAAATGGGGCCACTGCGTGTGTCGAGTCTCCGGCCATGGTGCCACTTTGTGCAGTGGTCGGTCCGCGCCAATCTGCTCTGGTCAGAAGTGTGGATTGTCAACTGTCCACAATTGAAGCCCGACCAATTGTTGATCATGCAGTTGTTGTTGAGTCTTGCCTGACTTATAGGCCATTTCAAGATCCAAAACGACAACAAGTGCATGATCAACAATTAGGGGTGATCGAGAAATGCCAAAGGGAATTTCAATCGCTAAGGTTTCGGCATGCGACTTGTGCTGATGGGCCCTCCAGGGGCAGGTAAGGGAACTCAGGCTGTCAACATTGCGGCCCACTACGACATCCCTCATATTTCAACAGGCGAAATCTTCCGTGCCAACGTTGGACAAGGCACCGAACTGGGCGTCAAAGCCAACGCCTATATGCAAAAGGGCGAGTACGTGCCAGACGAGATCACGAACGCGATGGTTGCGGATCGCCTTGCACAGGCCGACGCAGCCAACGGTTTCTTGCTCGACGGTTACCCGCGCACGCTGGACCAAGTTGGCGAACTCGACATGATCCTCGAGAGTCTGGGTACCTCGCTGGACTATGCACTGGAAATCACGGCGAATACCGACGAGGTTGTTGCCCGCCTGCTGCAGCGAGCGAAAGAGCAAGGCCGCGCCGACGACACTGAGGACGTCATTCGTCGTCGCATGGAGGTGTACGCCGAGCAGACCGAACCGCTGATTGCCGTGTACAACGACAAAGGCATCCTGCTCAAGGTTGACGGCATGGGTAGCGTCGAAGAAGTTGGCGCTCGGATCCTCGCAGCGTTGGGCGCTTAGTCAACTACTTCTACGCCCTGACTCAGCTCGGTCGGGAC
>JAHEXM010000301.1 GCA_023252115.1 Micrococcales bacterium
TGGGAAGTCACCATCCCCGACATCCATCGGCCATCACGTGAGAGCTCGTCGAATGATTGGTTGTTGAGGACCGTCAGGAACTGACCGGGGAAGGTGAACACATCAGAAGTTGACCCAGTTCCTACATCAGTTCGCTGAACTACGACAGTCTCGTTGTCGTTTGCATCGAAGTGCAAGACGCTGTGCGGCGTCGCGGGATCCCATCGCGGCGCATTCCATGTTGAGGTGTCGATGTCGACTAATCCCCGACCAGCAAGCTGGCGGATTCGATACCCATCAGGACTATCAAGCAACACGTAGTTCTCGTCAGTTGAGAATGCTTGCAGCTGCGAGTAGATCGGAGACTCGAAAGACCCTTGCTCACTAGCGTCCGAGAGTCGAACAATGCTCGAACCAAAGTCCGGGTCAGCAACTGAAACGCCCGGCGGCGGCAGCGCCAGTGCGGACTCGGGAACCGATGCGTTCGGATCATCGTTGACCGCGGCCGATGCAGGCGCCGTTTGACTGATTGCAACGAGGCATGCGACCGCCAATGCGATGCCAGTGCTGCGCAGAACTCCACTCCATTTGCAATCACGCACATAACGAAGGCTACGCCGCAAATCGATCAACGCATGCCGCCGAATGAGCGCACACGGCTGCACGAAATAGACGGAATCGGCTAGCGCACGAAGCGCCGCATGATTCAGACGCCGACGGACTCAACTAGTTCGACTGTGCGCTTTGTAGACATGACTTTCTTGATCACATTGCAAGGTCGCCAATCGACCGGTCAGGATGGCGCCATGATTGAGCTAATGAAAGACCTGCCCCGTCCGATTGCCTTCGCGCTCGGCGGAGGTGGCTCTTACGGTGCAGTCCAAGTCGGACAGCTCAAAGCGCTGGCACAAACGGATGTCGTTCCCGACATGGTGATCGGGACATCAGTCGGCTCCCTCAATGCCACAATCGTTGCGCAAGATCCGGTCAGTGCTGCCGACCGCCTGGACGAGATCTGGTCAGGCCTTTCCCACACCGACGTTTTTGGCTCGGTCAAGCAATCGATCGCACACCTCGCGGCGCTTCATACACCGATTGCGGACAACGCAAGTCTTCGATCCTTGATCGAGCAGACGGTGCCATTGCGCACGTTCGAGGACCTGCAACTTCCACTGTCGGCAGTCGCGACAAGCGTTTCGACTGGTACCGCACGGCGCATCGATTCCGGAGATTTGGTATCGGCACTGATGGCTAGCGCAGCGATACCTGGCGTCTTTCCATTGGTTCAGCGCGACGGTGAGTTCCTGATGGACGGTGGACTTACTGCCAACGTGCCAATCGGCGAGGCAGGCAAGATCGGCGCGCAGACAATTGTTGTCTTGGACTGCGGCTTCAGCATGACGGAGATCTTTCCCGCCCATGAGGAGCCTCTGCTTCACCACTTGCTCATGTGGACAGCGGCCATCGCCTCAGATTCCCAAGTGCAACGCGACCTGGCACGGTTCAACAATCGGACCATTCTTTACGTTCCGGGCAAATGGCCACCTGGTTCAAGCCCATTCGAGTTCGACGCAGTCCACAACAACAAAACTGAGTCGTTTGACATTGCCCTTGACTGGCTTGAACGTCTGGAAGTCACCGGACCAGGCCTATACGGAAAACCGCCCGGAGTCGCTGAGCCAGCAAATGGTGAGTAATACGAAATAGTGGTGCCGCTATTTGGACGTAAATCTGGCGACTGTTGTCGGGCCGTTCCCAACTGCGTTGATCGCGTAAGCCTGAATGACGTATCGCGTCTTCTTTCCCAGTCGCGTCAGCTTGACGCTTGAGTTCGCAGCGCCAACAAACCGCCATTTCGTCTTGGCGACCTTCTTTGGGACGGCCACTCGATACGCGAAGCGCTGTAAGGCACTTCCCCCATTTGATGAAGCCGAGAAATGCAGTGCTGCCGAGCCCTTCTTTTTCGATGCCACAGACAACGCAATGCGTCCGGGAGCTGTCGCCGGGGTCGGAGCAGCCGACAGTTGATCGACGTTGATGCGCCCAATGCTGTTGGTGCCTGGCTCGGTGAACCACATGTTGCCATCGGAACCAGCAGCGATGGCTTCCGGTGAGGCACCGGATGTAATACCGGTTCCATACTCGGTGATCGTCCCGGCGGTCGAGCTTGAACCGATCTTGTCGATTCCAGATTCCGCGAACCACAGGCGTCCGTCGCGACCTGCAGCAATGCCAAAGGGGGCTGCGTTTGTCGTTGGAGTTGGGTAACTCGTCATCGTTCCTGTCGAGGTGATCTTTTCAATCGAGCCGCCGTTCAAGGTGCCCCAAATATTTCCGTCAGAGCCGGATGCAATCCCCTCCAAGACGGTCTGGTCGCCATGGCCTGGCCGAGTGAACTCCGCTGACGAGCCAGCCAGTGTTGTGCGAACCAAGCCGAAGTCGGTTTCACCAAACCACATGGCGCCGTCACTGCCTTGAACCATCGGCCCGGTCCCTTTGGCTGGAGTCAGTCCGTCGGAGTATTTCGTCAGTGCCCCGGATGCAAGTGACACTCTTGCTGCGAACACGGGATAGGGGGTCGGCACCTCGGTCAAATCGATCCAGAGCGAACCGTCATTCGCGGACGCGATGCCACCGATTCCGCCAGCTTCCGAGAGAGGGTAGAGGGTTGGCACTCCTGCCGTGGTTATCTTGCCGAGTCCGAGGGCATCACCGCATATGTCAAAGTCGCCGCAATCCTCGGTGAACCATAAGTTGCCGTCGGCCGCTGCCGTGATCTTCTTTGGCCTCAAACCATTCAAGCTGTTGAGGTTGTATTCGGTAACATCCCCTGCGGTGGTGATCTTTCCGATTTTGTCAGCGCTGCTTTCGGTGAACCACATATTTCCGTCGGACCCCAGAGCGATGCCAGATATCCCGGCGCTCGACGTGAAACCGGCTGTGTATTCCGTTACGTCACCGCCTGACGCCACTGCCGGACCAATACCGACAGCGGTGAGAGTTGCCGTGGCAAGTGCGATGCACGTGCAGGCTCCAAGTGCCTGCCCCAAACGACCCATCGACATACGACATTATGTGCGCGGATTTTGCGGCATGTCCCCTCGTTCACCTGATAAGCCCATCGGCGCGAGCAAAGCAGATGGCGCTAGAAATTCAGCTCCAGGGTATTTGCGTCGACGGGTAATAGTTGATTCCCAGGCGTCGCCAAAGCGGTCCCTGAGCGCCAATCCGAAGACGCAAAGACTCCCAGTCGTGGCTGCTCGCCGGTGACCAACCAACCTCTGAGATCGCAGCCAGCCTTGGAAAGGTCATCGTTTGTATCTGACTCAATGAGCTGACCGTCTCTGTCCATAACGGCGC
>JAHEXM010000302.1 GCA_023252115.1 Micrococcales bacterium
ACGCACGAAAGAATTGGTTCGATGGCGATTGCCGTCGACCCCGTTGGTGCAATTTTTGGTGTGTGGCAGGCCGGCACTACGACCGGTGCGCGACGGGTTAACGAACCGGGCACTTTGACATGGAATGACTGTCTGTCCCGCGAGGCCGAACGTAGCCGAGAGTTTTACGCAACTGTTTGCGGCTGGACCAACGACCAGATTGGTGATGGCGGCAAGTTCGACTACACCACCGGTTCGGTTAATGGCAAAGTCGTCGGCGGCATCATGCAAATGGGTGCGGAGTTGCCAGACGAAATCCCCTCTAACTGGATGACGTACTTCGCGGTTGACAACGCCGTTGAGACAGCCGACAAGGCCGTAAGCCTCGGAGCTAACTTGATCATGGAGCCAGCTGATACCCAGCGCGGTCGGTTGGCTGTCATTCAGGACCCGCAGGGCGCGGTATTCGCGATTATTGAGCCCAGCGACCAGTAGCCATTCACGACGAGCGCTTGGCCGGCTAAGTCAGCTGGACCGAGCTGCGATTGCATCTGACAGGGCTTCGGCAAATGTCAGGAATTGCGAAACTATTGCGGCGCCATCGGCTGCTTCCGACACTCGAATGCTGAGGTCATCGTTGGCTGAGGAGCCAGTAAACCCGTGATCTGCTTGGCATTCAGGGTCCGGGCAGCTCGCTGGTTCAAGGTCGATCCGACTGACCGCTCCCCAGCCAATCGTCAACATTGCTTCCGTCGGTAGTGACTCAGGCTTATAGCTCGCGGGATCGGCAACCACTCGGGTCACCACTACTGAGGCCACACCCTCAAGTCGCACGGCTTCGGTAGAAGCTGACGCAGTCGTGACGTGGGCTGGGTGGTCCTCGGCCCCGTGCTCATCGACATGAGCAACGACCAGCCGGGTTGGGGTCAACGCCAAAACCGTAATGTGGCGGCGCAATTCCTCGCGATCGAATGTTGCCTCGTGGTGCACTGCATAGGCCAGCAGGCCTTCGCTACCCAAGGCCGTGCCCAGGGAATCGGCGACAAGCGCTGGGTAGTAACCAGTGCGTTCGATGTCTTCACGTAGTGAGCGCGCTACCAGAGTCGTGTCAACCATGTTCCTATCCTCGCACTCGAGACCGTTTAGGCAAGCAAGCGCCTTGATTCAAGATCGGTTCGAGCGGCAGGCCGTTGCACCCAGCCTGAAGCGTTGAGCACCGCAACTCCACCTGAATGAACGATCATCGGATTGAGCTCTAACCAGCCAAGCTCGGGAAGGTCGTCGGCAAGACGCCCGAGGCGCATGATCAGATCTTCCAAAGCTTCGAGATTCACCGATGGTCCCTGCGAGTCGCCCGATGCCCAAACATCAGTGAGGACGGCCGCAGCGCGCGGCTCACGTATCAGATGCGCGGCGCCACGGTCAGTTACTGGCGGAATTCGATAGGCGTAATCGGCGAGCAGCCTCGGGATCTCGCCCGCAAGGCGAAACCGAATAACAGGACCAAACAACGGATCCTCAGCTGTTCCCGCCACCACTGCCACGCCTGGTGGTGCCATCCGCTGAACGATGAGTCGATCTAGTGCATCGGGACCCATCGTCGCTGCCATCGACAGGTAAGCAGTTCGGACAGAACGCTCGTTTTCAAGATTGAGTCGGACCCCGCCAAGGTCAGCTCGGTGCGCAAGCCCGGGGAAACGTGTTTTCATCACTGCTGGGTAGCCGACCAATGCAGCTGCTTCCACCGCTGACTCTTCAGAGTCGACCTCTATCGGTGTGGACAGCTCGATTCCATAACAGTCAAGAAGCTGAGCAAGGTCCTCGTCATTGAGGTCAACTCGGCGATCAGGGTCCGGGTCAGTACCCAAGCGACCAGCAAGTATCCGATGTGCGCGCTCCGGTTCAACGTCGGCAAATGTCGACACTTCGCCGCGTGGTGTATCCCGCCACTCGATGTAACGCACGATCCGATGAAAAGCCAGCATCGCAGACTCGACATCGGCGAAGACGGGCACCGAGCCGTGCCCCGGCAGACCGTGCGGGCCCTCAACCGAGACGACTGGCTCCGAGCCGGCGGCCAGCACGACCACTGCAATCGGTTTGGTTGCCTCACTTACACACAGTTCCAACGCTTCGGCAAGCGCGTCATCTGTCCGATGCGGGCGCGGTGCGTGGCAGACGACGACAGAATCAACTCCCGGATCGTCTAGCACCTCAGTCAACAGTGCGACGTAAGACGCGACTGTTCCCGTGGGATCGAGTTGACGAGCCGGACCGACCGACGACAACCCGAGTGATTCGGCAGCATCTACGGCGAATGCGCCCAGTGCATCGGAATCACTAATGACCCCGATGCGCGGACCGCGCGGCATCGGCTGGAAAGACAAGAGCGAAGCGATGTCCATTAATTCGGTCAGAGTGTCGACCTGAATGAGTCCGGCTCTATCGAAAATGCCATTGAACGCAGCAGAGGGCAGGTTGCTTGACCGAATCGCATAACCGAAAGGCACTAGATCTGTCGTCCGTCCCGATCGGACCACAACGACAGGTTTCTCCAGCGCTAGGTGGCGTGCGAGGCGGACAAACTTCCGGGGGTTTCCGAAATCTTCTAAGTGCAACAACACAGATGACGTCGAGTCATCATCACGCCAGTACTGCAACATGTCGTTCGCCGAAATGTCAGCTCGGTTTCCAGCGGACACAAAGGTAGAGATACCGAGTCCACGTCGTTGTCCCTCTTGCACGATGGCAGAGCCAAACGCCCCTGACTGGCAGAAGATGCCCAGGCGTCCACGTCCTGGCGGATGTTCAACAAGCGAGGCGTTAAGCGAGACCCGTGGGTCGGTGTTGATGAGTCCAAGCGCGTTTGGCCCTAATACCCGGATGCCATTCCGTCGTGCGCGTCGAACTATTTCGCGTTGCCGTGTGTAGTCGCCGACTTCAGCAAAACCACCTGACACGATGACGATCGCACGCACCTGTACCTCGGCGCACGCATCGATTACGGCATCCATCTCGCGCGTGGGCATCGAGACAAGAACCAAATCAATGTGCGCGGGCACATCACTGAGCGTTTTGTATCCAGGAATCGCCTGGTGTGTTTGGCCGTCCGGGCTGATCAACGCAATGTCGCCAACGAACTGCGCACCAACGAGATTGCGCACCAAGACGTCACCGATCGATCCCGGTTCAACCGTGTCACAGATGATCGCGATCCCCTTTGGTGCTACTAGTTCCCTGATCGAGAGCGACTCCGCCCGATGTTCGCGACTGCGCGAAACGGCGCGCGAGTTCTGAGTTGGATCAATATTGAAATCGAGCGACACAATGCCGTCCTCAAGACTCTGTGATGGTGCG
>JAHEXM010000303.1 GCA_023252115.1 Micrococcales bacterium
ACTCGTCGCACATGCGTGGGAATAACTCGTGGCTTCCGCCACCAATCGCTGACGACAGGCAACCTGCGCGATGCAGTGCCAGACTCCCAAACGTGGGTTGGTTGATTTTTGCCGTCGTGGTTATCGGCGCCGCTTTATTTGGCGGCGTGCTCACATTTCTCGTATCCAGGCGCGTGCATTTCGGCGACCCAGACGACGATCCGCTCGCTGGCATCAAGTTGCAGGGCATCTACACCATCTACGCAGTGATTCTGGGGTTCGTGGTGTTCACGTCCTGGCAGTTCTACCTCGATTCAGCTGATGCCTTGCGTCAGGAGGCTTCAGGTGTTGGTGTCATCATTCGCACCGCTCGAGCACTTCCACCGCAACAGGGCGCTCCGATCTTGGCGGCCGCCGGTCGTTATCTGACGTCGGCCACTGGCGAGGAATGGACGGCGGTGAGACATGGTGGCTACTCGGACGCCTCGCGCCGAGCGCTGCAGGATCTAACGAATCAAATCGCGAACCTTAAAGGCGATCAAGCTGTTGGAAATGTGCAGAGCGAAATGCTCTACGCCATGGGCAACCTCGATCAAGCGCGCGCCGACCGAGTGATGTTTGCCGAAGATTCAGCGCCGACCTTCGTGTGGGGAATCTTGATCTGTGGCGGCCTCATGGTTGTCATCCTGTCGGCGTTCTTGCATTTCAAATCACCGCGCATGCAAGTGCTCTTGGTTGGCGCAATGTCAGCCTTGATCGCATTGGCCCTGTTCACCGTGTATGCGTTGGATCATCCATTTCGCGGCCCGTTTCCAGTCAGCAAAGCTCCGCTGGTGAAAGTCCAAGAGTTCCTGGACAACGGCTAAACCACACCACTGTCACGGGAAGAAGTTGAGCCGTGACACCGTTATGGTTTGTGGCTGCGCAAAAGCCAGTCGATTCATGTGACCGTCATCACCCACGGAGTAGTTGTGTCTTTGCCCCCGCTGGTCGAGCCAGCAGCTGAACTGACTGTTGACGAGGTACGTCGTTACAGCCGCCACATCATCATTCCGGAAGTCGGAATGATCGGGCAGAAGCGGATGAAGAACGCCAGAGTTCTGTGCATTGGTGCGGGCGGTTTGGGTAGTCCCTCGTTGATGTATTTAGCAGCAGCGGGGATCGGAACGATCGGCATTGTCGAGTACGACGAGGTCGACGAATCAAACTTGCAGCGCCAAATTATTCACGGGCAAAGCGATATCGGTCGACCGAAAGCTGAGTCCGCGCGTGATTCTGTGCGCGAAATCAATCCGCACGTCAACGTGATTGTGCACAACACCATGCTGGACTCAAGCAATGCTCTTGAGATTTTCGCTGACTACGACTTGATCCTCGATGGCACGGACAACTTCGCTACCAGGTATCTCGTCAACGATGCTGCGGTGTTGCTCGGTAAGCCGTATGTGTGGGGTTCGATTTACCGTTTCGAGGGCCAGGCAAGTGTCTTCTGGGACGAATATGGCCCGAACTACCGCGACCTGTACCCGGAGCCGCCGCCGCCAGGAATGGTGCCTTCGTGTGCCGAGGGTGGTGTGCTCGGGGTCTTGTGTGCCTCGATTGCGTCGATCATGACGACCGAAGCAATCAAGCTAGTCACGGGTATTGGTGAGCCCTTAATCGGCCGACTGATGGTCTATGACGCTCTTGAAATGTCCTACCGGACTCTCAAGATTCGCAAGGATCCGGCTGGTGAGCCAATCACCGAACTCATTGACTACGAAGCGTTCTGCGGTGCGGTATCCGATGAAGCAACTGCGGCGGTCAAAGACTCGACCATCTCGGTTGTTCAATTGGCGCAGATGCTTGATGCACGTGAGCGTGGCGACGATTCATTCTTCTTGGTCGACGTCCGCGAACCGAACGAATGGGACATCTCGCGGATCCCAGGCAGCGAACTGATTCCAAAAGGCGAGTTCATTTCCGGTGATGCATTAAGCAAGCTGCCACAAGACAAGCCAACGGTTTTGTACTGCAAAGTGGGAAATCGATCTGCCGAGGTTTTGGCGCTGGTCAAGGCTGCGGGATTCTCTGATGCTGTGCACGTTGGCGGCGGGGTGTCGGCCTGGGTCAATCAGATTGATCCCTCGCAACCGTCTTACTAGGCAGTTTGCACAATGGCAGGTGCTAAAGGAAATTGTGCTTCTGCAAGTCGTTGAAGCAGAACCAGCCCGGAATGGTTGGTAGCCAAAACGTCAAGATTCGAAAGACCAACGTTGCGGAAACTGCGACGGCGCTGTCGATTCCGACGGCGATGAGCGCGGTGGCTAGTGCAGCTTCAACTGCGCCGACGCCGCCTGGGATCGGCGCAGCTTGCCCGACAGTCGCACCAACCAAATAGGCAACGCTGATGGCCGCCCATTCGCCGCCGCCATTGAAAGCGCGAACACACGTGATCAGGCACAAGCAGTAACCAATGTTGAGTATCAGAATGCCGCCAACTCCGCTAACCAGCTTGAGTGGCTGTTGGGCCAGCGTGACGAAACGAGGCCCGACCTGAACAAAGATCGGCTGAACTCGTCGCAGTCCCCATTTGCGGGTCACTGGCACGATGAGGAGCGCGATACCAACGACGAATAACGCGATGATCAGATAGATCGCCCACGATGGTGGTGTGACGTCGACGTCCTTTTGTGTTCCAGCCAAGATGCCAAATCCGAAGATAAGCAGAATATGCATGACAAATGCAACGACTTGCGAGACGCCGATACTTGCTGCAGCAAGCGCCGGATGGACGCCGGCTTTTTGCAAAAAGCGCACGTTGACAGCCACAGCTCCCAACGTCGGTGGCGATACCAGCGTGGCAAATGACGCAGCAAGTTGAGCCTTGACAGTGCGAACGAAGTTGAGCTTTTCGGGAACGAACCCATCCACCGACATTGCGGCGCCCAGATATGTAGCAAATGACAGCACGAGGCCAGCGGCCACCCACCACCAGTTCGCGGTCTTCGCAATATCGACGAGATTGACCGAGCTCAGGTAGGTCAGCAGGAAATACGCGGCAATCGTGCCGGCGGCGATCGTGAATATTGTTCGTGGTTTGAGTCGTTCAATCTTGATTTGTTCGACGTCACCATCGGGCTGAATTTCCTCGAGTAGATCGCGCAGCTTGACCAAAATGTCCTTGCGACGCTTGATAGCCGCGCGGGTCACTGCAGTCATCGCGAATGGCTGAAGCACGGGCAATGCACCGGCAATGCGCTGGGCGCCTAAGACGCGTTTTGCTGAATCAACGGCACGCTGGGGGCCAGCCAACATTGCGATCGTGCACAAAAGCTCAGCGAGGTCGAGACGTTCGGCTACGTCTCCCGCAGCAA
>JAHEXM010000304.1 GCA_023252115.1 Micrococcales bacterium
GTCTCCTGTGACGGGCACAGAAGTCGATAGGGCCAAAGGTCCGGGTGGCAGGGACCATGGGCTCTGACGTCTTCGCGGCAAACCGATTTCAATGGCCGTGCAGGCTATGGAGATTGGATCGGAGTCCAATTCGAGACGAGGCAAGCCATGGGGCTAGTGGTTGATCGGCCAATTGCAATTCCGGTTGAGAACTGTGTGTTGGATGGTCAACTAAGCATTCCCGACGGACCGACGGGAATAGTCATATTCGTCCATGGAAGTGGAAGCAGCAGAAAGAGTCCGCGAAATCAGGCCGTTGCGACCGCCCTGCAAAACCACGGTCAAGCCACACTGCTGTTCGACTTGCTGAGTGTTGAAGAAGAAGCAAACCGCGAGAACGTGTTCGACGTTGACCTGCTCGCCAGTCGCCTCGATCTGGTCACGGATTGGGTGCAGCACGCAACCGAAACCAAAGGGCTGCCCATTGGCTACTTCGGGGCGAGCACAGGTGCGGCCGCTGCGCTCATTTCAGCCAGTCGACACGGGGACCGAATCTCAGCCGTCGTGTCGCGCGGCGGTCGTGCAGATCTCGCGACATCACACCTAACCAAGGTCCGCGCACCGACGCTTCTCATCGTGGGTGGCAATGACCCGGTCGTGATCGAACTGAACCGGGCAGCTCAACGACATTTACGGTGCAACAGTCGACTCGACATCGTGCCAAGTGCAACTCACCTTTTTGAGGAGCCGGGAACTCTCGATGAAGTTTCGCGGTTGGCCGCGGATTGGTTCGATAAATATTTTCGTGCATCGGGAGTACTTACGGGATAGGACCCAATCAGCGAGCGGCGGGTGTAAGCAGCATCAGTCGCGACTGTGGGTCACAGCAGTGATACAACCAACAAATGGATGCAGTGCTCATTGCCGTTGTGGCCTTGGGTATCACTTTCGACTTCTCTAACGGCTTCCATGATTCTTCGAACTCAATAGCGGCACTGGTGGCGACCCGAGCGGCTCGTCCTGGGCCTGCCGTGGCAATGGCCTCCTTTTTCACCATTCTTGGTCCGATCTTGGTCGCCACTGCAGTCGCGGACACGATCGGCGGCATTGTCACCCTGGATGCCTCCGAAACCCTCATCGTTTTGCTCAGCGCACTGCTGGCCGGATTGATTTGGAACATCTTCACTTGGTATCGCGGACTGCCATCTTCGTCATCACATGCACTAGTCGGCGGTTTGGTCGGCGCAGGTTTGGTCATGGCGGGCGCCTCGGCCATTAACTGGGGAGGCCTTGATGGCCTGAAACCGATCGGAGTTCTTGGCGTTTTGATTGGACTGGCGATCTCGCCTGTTTTGGGTGCAGCGGTTGCGCTTGCCGTGTCGTATGGGGCACGTCGTGGGACTCGCCGCGCAACCAAGAACCTTCGCAAACCGGTAAAACGCGGCGAGTGGGTTGCAGCAGCAACGTTGGCATTTACTCACGGAGCGAATGACGCTCAAAAGACTATGGGTGTCATCACCCTCGCTCTGGTCGCTGGCAATGCGATTCCCAGTTTCGTTGTACCGCTGTGGGTAA
Organism: Micrococcales bacterium; assembly: GCA_023252115.1. GTDB lineage: Bacteria > Actinomycetota > Actinomycetes > S36-B12 > UBA10799 > JAHEXM01. The sequence goes on from JAHEXM010000304.1 coordinate 1,555, forward strand.
AGTTGGCATGTGGTTTGGCACTAACGGCTGGAACGGCCTTGGGTGGTTGGCGAATTGTCCACACAATTGGCCGGACCATTTACCGAATGCGGCCATTGGATGGACTCGTGAGTTCAGGATCGAGTGCCGCAGTCATCGGCGCGGCGTCCTTCTTGGGTGCGCCTGTTAGCACGACTCACGTGGTGTCTTCATCGGTCGTTGGTACTGGCGTGGCTCGGCACCTGCATCATGTGGGATGGAAGGTCGTACGTGACATCTTGCTGGCCTGGCTGGTGACCATGCCGGTTTGCGCAGTGATAGCTGGCGTCGTATGTCTTATCGGGAAGGCGATTACGTGAGCAAGAACTGGTTCCTGCCCGAAACCCCAGACGTGATGGCGACTCTGCATCAACAGGCCGAAGTCACCATCAAGGGGATGGAAGCGTTCGCGCAATGGGCGTCAGGGCTGCCGGAACAATCATCAGCGATTCGCGAAGCCGAGCATGAAGCAGACACCGTGCGACGTGAACTTGCGCAACAACTTCGAATTGCGTTCACCACACCGGTCGACCAAGAGGACCTGTTCACCCTGTCGGAGCGACTCGATTCCATCATCAATGCCGCCAAGAACGTTGTGCGCGAAGCAGAACTGCTCGAATTCGCTCCCACATCGGTTACCGCAGACATGGCAAACGAAGCAGTGCAAGGCGTAAAACACATTGCCACAGCATTTGCGGCTCTGATCAAAGATCCGGATGAAGCCACGAAAGAAGCAGATGCCGCAACAAAGTCCGGGCGGCACATGGAAAAGCGCTACTCAACCGCCATGCGCGAAACAGCCAGCGAGCCAGATCTACGTACCGCCGTGATCATGCGCGAGCATTTTCGACAATGTCTAGCAATCGGTGAACGCATTGAATTGGTCGCGGACCGGATTTGGTACTCGGTTGTCAAAGAACAGTGAGCGAGCCGGCCACTCAGTCATCGGCTAGCCCCCGGCACCCTTTGACCAGGGTTTGCGGGGGCGGCTTCCAATCCGTCGATCTGGGTAACTGACAATGCTCTGGTGAAGAGATTTGGCACGGCTGTATCTGCTCTTTCAATATCGGGCACCTTGCTCATGACGGTGGCGGCAATTCCCGCCTTTGCCCAGGACGATCACGCCGACCTGACCACGCGGTCTAACCCAGTCGGAGTCTGTAACAGTCCTAGCGATCCCGCAATACAGGCTTTGGCGGCGCGACTTAGTCAGAGCATGAGCGCCGCTTACCGGACCCGTCGGGTCAACTGGATCGGAGTTCAAGTAACTGACCGAGCTACGGGTATTAGTTGCGGCATCAGTCAGCATCGACGAACTGAAGTTGCCAGCGTTGACAAGGTCGCGATCGTGGCATCGTTGCTTTACAAACACCAGCGAGCAGGCCAGTCGCGACTGCGAGGAGCCGAAAGGTCATGGGCGCGAGCCGCGATCATGCAATCGGATAATGATGCTGCTGGCAAACTTTTTCATGCTGCCGGAGGCCAACCCGGACTCGCCCGATTCGAACACGCGGCCAGAATGATTGAGACCCGGTTGGACCCGAGCGGCTACTGGGGAGACACGCGAAGCTCTGCCGTTGGCCAAGTTTCGCTGATGCAAGCCCTGACCAGCGATTCAGTCCTTCATGCTCCGCAGCGCAATTATTTGCTCGGGTTGATGCGCCACGTATCGGGCGACCAGCGCTGGGGCATTGGTGCCGGCGCTAGGGGAGCAAGTGTCATTGCAATTAAGGACGGTTGGGGAACCCGGCCTCGGCG
>JAHEXM010000305.1 GCA_023252115.1 Micrococcales bacterium
ACCAACACCCACCCCCACACCAACACCAACACCCACCCCCACACCAACACCAACACCAACGGTCACACCGACGCCAACACCTACCCCGACTTTTCCCTCGTCGGTATCACTTCCGTTGTCGACAAGCGGCAACAAGATTGTTGATGCAACGGGCAAGACCGTTGTGCTGGCTGGCGCAAACTGGTTTGGGTTCGAGACAAGTACTCACGTGCCGCACGGATTGTGGACACGCGACTACAAGGACATGTTGACTCAGATCAAAGCACAGGGCTACAACACGATCCGCATGCCGTTTTCGTTGCAGGCCTTGGATTCCAGTACCACCAACAGCGTCGACTTCAGCAATGGCAAGAACGCCGCGTTGCAGGGCAAGACTCCACTGCAGGCAATGGACGTCATTGTTGACGAGGCGGCCAAAGACGGCCTCATGATCATGCTCGACAACCACTCGCAGAAAGACGACGGTTACGCCTACCCGCTCTGGTACGGCGACGGCTACACCGATGCTCAATGGGTCTCCAAGTGGCAGGCACTCGCAACTCACTTTGCAAGCAAGCCGAACGTAGTCGCCGTTGACTTGAAGAATGAACCGCATGGCTCGGCGACCTGGGGTGATGGAAGTGCCACCGACTGGCGGCTCGCCGCCGAACGAGCAGGCAACGCGGTCTTGGCTGCCAATCCCAAGTTGCTCGTGATGGTCGAGGGCATTGAGGGTCCAGTTGCGGGCGGTCAATTGCTGACGGGCGCTTGGTGGGGCGGCAACCTCGAGGGTGTTCGCAACAATCCGGTGCGATTGAACGTGGCGAATCGTCTGGTCTACTCACCACACGAATACGGTCCCGGCGTGTACGCACAGCCGTGGTTCGCCAACCCGACGACGATGCCAGCGATCCTCGCCGACCGCTGGGACAAGGGATTCGGATACATCAGTGACCAGAACATTGCACCGGTTCTCACTGGCGAATTCGGCGCCAAGAATGTTGGAACTGACACGCTCGAAGGAAAGTGGTTCCGCCAGTTCGCCAACTACATGTCGGGCAAGGGAACAAGTTGGACCTTCTGGTCCTGGAATCCTGATTCCGGCGACACCGGCGGCTTACTCAACGATGACTGGACAACACTGAACACGGCAAAGGTCAGCGTGCTGAACGCGTTGCTCAATCGGCAGCCCATCGACTACGGCGCTGGCACCCCGAGTCCGACGCCAACGGTTACGCCAACACCGACTCCGACGCCAACGCCAACGGTTACGCCAACACCGACTCCGACGCCAACGGTTACGCCAACACCGACTCCGACGCCGACGGTTACGCCAACACCGACACCGACTGCTGGCGGGCTGGCCGTGACGTTCCTCAAAGACTCGACATGGGCTGGCGGCTTCTGTCGCAGTACCCAAATCAAGAACAACGGAACGGCAGCCGTCAACAACTGGACTTTAACGTTCAACTTGCCAGCAGGTGCCGCCATTACGAGTACTTGGAATGGAACGGTGACGGTCAGCGGTTCAAAGGTGACGGTCGTTCCGCCATCATGGGGCGCGACGATCGCAGCCGGTCAAACCGTTTCCGTCTTTGGGTTCTGTGCCTCGGGCACCGGCGAACCTTCGAACGGGGTCGTCACCACCACGAGCGGTGTAACCACCAAGTCTTTTGACCTCGGCGCAAGTTTGGTGGTCGTCCCACAAGCAACCATCACCGTGGGTTCAAACGTTGCAATCGGAACTGCACTGAAAGCAAACGCAGTCACGCTTGGCACTGGGGCTTCGGTGCGAACAGTGAAGTCGACGACTCCGCGCACCTGCTCGGTTGCCAAGGGGTCATGGCGAGTGACGATGCGTGCGCATGGCGTGTGCAAATTGACGGTGACGCAATCAACCAAGGCAAAGACTCGCGGTGCCAAAGCAGCGACCAAAACGATTCATCTGCGCATCGTGGTGTGACGATCGATCCAGCTTGCAGCGCCGCGTAGAGGTACGCAGCTACTCGGTGAGCTCAGGCAATAGCAGCGCCGCCAGACGACCGAATTTTGCAGGCGTCCGACGTTGCCGTCTTTTGGGCACCATCATGTGGCTAACGACTAGGCGCACAAGCGAATCGACGGCATCCGCGATTTGCTGCTTTGAAGTATTCGGCGCCTGCGCTGCGAACCAATCAAATAGGGCCTCATTGGCAGCCAGCATGACCGGTGCGCCTCGGGTCGTAATGAATGGCAGCAGCGAATTGCTGCCATTGTTTCCGCTCGTGCCAGAAGTCAGGATGGCGCGAAGAATTGGACTCTTGTCTGCTTCGTCGAGCGTGTAAGAGATGGCCTTTTCAACCGCGATTATTGGATCGTCGGTGTTCGCGTCAAGGATGCTCGTCACTCCGACCAGAAACCGCGTCGTTTCTTCCATAACCAGGATCTCGGCGAGGCCATCCTTGTTGCCGAACTCTGCATAGATAGTCGGGCGACTTACACCGACAGTTGAAGCAATATCGCTGATGCGGACGTGATCCCAACCAACCTCTCCAAGCTGATCGGTCGCCACCGTTAGCGCCTTTGTGCGCACTTCGCGCCGGAAGGCTGCGTGTGGCGTCTCGGCGGGCATGGAGTCATCTTTCCGTAGCGATGAAGCTCTTGGCATATGGGTCCCGCCAGTCGGCGGCTCAGCCCCTGCAACGTGGAACAAATGTGTCGTTATACAGCGACGATGTTCCACTGTGTGGGCTATAGACAGATAAGGCGCTGAACACAGTTGGCCTAGTCCCGTCGGATTGGAAATGGCTTTCTACGACTCAAATCCAAAAGCGCAGTAGCGTGGCAAACAATGCCTGGCAATGCGAAAGGTAAGCGGATGACGCGGCAAATCTTGAATCGCAGGCATTTTCGGATTTCTCGACCAGGATCGACGGTTGCAGCCTTGGCAGTTGCATCGCTTGCGGCGGCTGGGCTCTCATTTGCCGTGGCACCCGCCGCGATGGCAGCGACGACGCCGTACACCTACAACTCAGGAGTTGCCCAAACCCACACAGTTGGCGCGGGCGTTCAGGTTGCGAAAATAGTCGCTCGCGGCGCGGGGGGCTCCCAGGCGACAAGCAACAACGGCGGGGACGGCGCGGTCGTCACGTCGTATCAAACGGTGACACCTGCCCAGCATCTCGCGATTCGAGTCGGTGGCGGAGGATTGAACGACGGCGACGCCGGTGCCGCGACTGCCGTGGTCGGCACATCTCCAACCGTGACAGTGGTGGCCGGCGGCGGCGGCGGCGCGGGCTCGGACACGGGCGGGGCAGGCGGTAATGCCGGAGTGAACTCGAACGGGGCAGGTGGCCCTGG
>JAHEXM010000306.1 GCA_023252115.1 Micrococcales bacterium
ATCCTGCGCCCAGCCTTGCTTGTAGCCCTTCCACCAGGCCACCCTCTCGCTCTTTGCTTTGCGCCGAACCCGCGTAATCACCATCCACGTACCGAGGTAACACGGAATCAATGGGCCCGGCAGGTTGCGGCGTGCCACCCAGACCCGATTACGGGCGTCCAGCAACGCTTCATCATCGTGTCGTCGCGGATCAACGACGGGATGGTGCACCACCAGGTCACCCGCGTACCAAACCGTCGAGTCCGCGTCCCACACGCGCCAAGCCAAATCAATGCCTTCGTGGTTATAGAAAAAACCACTCGGCCATCCGCCTGCGCGCTCAAAGATCCCGCGTCTAATCATCACCGCCGTTTCAGCGACTGACGTTGCCGGACTACTGCGACCAGGGTCACCAACTCGCAGGCGCGGTGTCCAATTTCTGGGCGACGGGATGCCACGCGGATCAGAGATGCGCGGCTGCAACATGCCAAGCGTCGGGTCATCGGCAAATCGTGCCGCCGCCTGCGACAAAAAGTCTTCACCAGGCAGTTCGCAATCGTCATCCAAAAAGAACAGCAGGTCGCCGGTCACCAGTGGAACTCCAGCATTTCGCCCGTCCGGGATGCCGAGGTTCTCTGGCAGGTGAAGCGTCTTCACGCCGTCGGGCACATTCGTCGGGTCCCAGCCGTTACCCACGACGACGATGTCCGTGTCAACATTTGTCTGGCGCACCACCGAATCAATTGCCGCTTTCAATTCGATCGGACGACTGCCCATCGTCAGGATGACAACACCAATACTCATTTGAGTCTGTCCGACGAAAGAATCGCAATGAGGTGACCAGCCAGCACCAGCAATGTTCCGGGGATAAGCAGGACGAGCAGCACACGTGTGGCAATCAAACTGCCCGCACCCGCGTCAATGCATGCCGCCACAAAGATAAGTAACGTCAATTCGACCGAATGCAAAACGCGATGCAACGGAACGACTCGGGCGGCCGAACGCAACTTGGCAACACCGGTCGAGTTCGGTACTGCGACATTGACAGCGTCTGCAACTTTCGGCAATGCCGCGCGATAGCGAGCACTGATCGCCATTTCATTGAGTCCGCGGTTGAACAGAATCAGAACCGCGAGTATGCCGCCGCACACCATGTACCAACTTGGAGTCGACCATGTCGAAGGCGAACCAGTCGCACGAAAGCCCAGCGCAATGCAGATGCTTGCTTCCGCTGCGTAATGCCCGACTGCGTCGAGGAAGATCCCAGCTGCCGACGACGTCTGACGCCAGCGAGCCACTTCGCCGTCGCAGCAGTCCCACAGCATCTGAAGCTGGCCGAGCAACACGGCAAGAATCGCGCCCGGAAGGCTCGGGATCAGTAGCGCAACGCCAGCCAAAATCCCCGTAACGATCATCAGCCAGGTGACGCCGTTTGCGCTGAAACCTAAGCGGACAAGCACACGGGTCAGATACGGCGAGAGTTTGCGTTGGTAAAGGTCCGCGGTCCAATGTTCCGCAGGGCGCAAGCGGATCTCGGGTGGCTGACAGATCTCGCGCATCTGGGCCACAGTCGGTTGCTGCGGGCGCGGGTCGGTCATAGCTCCAACCTAACTAACGAAAGCGAAACGGCATGCTTTTACCCACGGCCAGCCTCACACGCAATGCACGGCCGAGGTCGCCAGCGATACAGCTGTCGCATTGCCCTTGGTCACGATGATCGTTTCTTGCAAACTCTGCGGGTAGCTGGGCGAGATCGGGAACTGTCCGGTGAGTTGGTCGGTTCCGACGGTCCGGCCGGCTCCAGTTACGAGGTTGACGATGCAGGTGGGCCGAGCAGGATCAGACCCCACATTGGTGACCAAAATCGTCGTCTTGACCTGGGTCGGCGACGCTGCTTCGACGTTTGTCACCTTCGCCCGGAAGGTGCCGGCACCTTGGGCGGCATTCCCCGGCTTATCGCCACCACCAAAAATGATCAGTCCGCCGAGTCCCAGGAGCGCCAGAAAAACGATGATGAGGCACCCGTAAACGACCCTGTCGAGGTATTTGATCCGGCTCATATCAGGCTCATCTTCCCCCACGGCAACGTTAAGGGACTGTTGGGGCCATCGCGCCACGCGCTTTTGTCAGGCACACTATTGGGGTGAAGCGCAACGTCGGTCCGGGCATTGCTATCGCCATCGCGGCGTTAGCGGGAATCTTGGCTATCGGGGCGAGCGGCAATTTCAGTACTAACGCCGTGAACGCTGCTGCTCACCAGCACGCAGACAGCGCCGCTCCACCGGACTCCGGTAGCGGGTCCGAACATGCGGGACATTCGGCGCAAGTCACCTCGGAACCCCCTGCTCCGCTTCGGGCTGGCGAGCATTTTCAGGCCGTCACGTTGCCGGGCGGCGCCTACACACCATCGGCTCAAAACGGCGGAACGGATGACTACCGCTGCTTTTTGGTCGACCCTGGGATCGCTAGTGATTCGTACCTGACCGGCGTTCAGTTCATGCCTGGCAATCCAGCCGTCGTTCATCACGCGATCGTGTACAAGATTGACCCGTCGCAAGTGAGCGCTGCCGAGCAACTGGACCAGAAAGATCCCAGCCGCGGTTGGAGTTGCTTCGGCGGAACAATGGTTCCGCAAGACGCGCACGGCGGGATCTCTGGCGCCCTTGACAACGCGCCGTGGCTTGCTGCTTGGGCCCCCGGCGGCAAGGAATCGATCTATCGGCCCGGGATGGGTGTACCCATCGCTAAGGGCGCACAGGTTGTTGTCCAGATTCACTACAACCTGCTGAATGGGACCGGCCCCGACAACAGCATGCTTCATCTTCGACTGGCTCCCGGATCACCGAAGCTGACCCCGATTTCGACAATGCTGCTGCCCGCTCCGGTTGAGTTGCCGTGTGCACCAGGTGAGTCAGGGCCATTGTGCGATCGCGCGGCGGCACTCAGCGAACTGACGCAACGCTTTGGTAGTCAGGCTGGAATGATGGTTGGCGGGCTTCAACTGCTTTGCGGTGGCGACATGTTTAATCCCAAGTCCGGCGACACTCAATCGTGCTCGCGACCAATAACAAAGCCGGTCAATGTGTGGGCATCCGCCGGTCACATGCACCTGCTGGGCAAGTCGATCAAGATTGAAGTCAATCCAGGGACACCCAATTCGCGTACGCTTCTGGACATCCCGAACTGGGACTTCGATAGCCAAGGCGCCAAACCGTTTACCAATCCGGTCGCCTTGAACCCCGGCGACAAGGTCCGCGTGACCTGCACCCATGACGCTGGCCTTCGCAAGAACTTTCCGGCGTTCAAAAACAAGCCAGCGCGATATGTTATGTGGGG
>JAHEXM010000307.1 GCA_023252115.1 Micrococcales bacterium
CGGATAGCTGATCAGTCCCAGTTTTGCGTTCGGGTTCGCCCACGCATTGGTGGCGAAATTGAAGCCCAATTTGCGAGCTGCCGAGGGGAAGAGTGCAACGTCGTTAAACGGAGTGCCGACATCAAGCATGAAGTTTCCGGCAACTTTGCGACGGTCAGAGGTAGTGAGTGCGCCGGGAACGTAGATCCGGTCCCCGCCGGCAAGCAACCGATTCCGGTAGGTCAGCACCTTGTTGGGGTTAGCCCGCCGAATCGTCGGCGTGCCATTGACAACCAGTTGCCCCCGCGCTGTTGGGTCGAACGTCCGTTGAGTCAAGGTCAGTTCGAACTTGTTGATGGCAAGCGCATTGAGTGGAATGTCGAGGTGAGTCGACGGCGGTTTCCACGTATTGGCCCCGAACATCACCGCCCACGGAAAGTTTCCGCCGGTAGCAAGCAAGAATTTCATGGTGCGGGGTTTTAGGCCGCCAATGCTTACGGGTCCGCGCATGACGGGGCCCGAGGCACATATCGAGCCGCCGCTGTACGCAATAGCTGCATGTTCGCCAGTTGGCACAATCTTGGGATTGCCCGCCAGTACCGATTGATTGATAACCATCCAGGACGAACCTGTGTCGAATACTGCAGGCATTTCCTGGTTGCCGACTCTCAGCGGGATTTGCTGATAGACCCCAACTTGGCCGTCCCATGGCTGCTGGGTCACCGTGACCCGCACCTTCGACCCAGTCGGTTTGTGCGCGGGGGCGTTTGTATGGGGGGAAGCTGGATATACATTCTGCGAACCGCTTACTGAACAAGATGAAAAGTTACTGCTTGTTTTGCTGACGTCGGCAGCCTGCGCCGGCTGCACAGCAGGCGCCAAGCTAACCGTAACCAACGCCACGGTAAGTGCAGTCAAACCGCGCAATCGCACCATGGCTCTCAGCGTGCCACATTGACGGCCTGAGTCAATTTGAATGAACACTTGCAGTGGTGGCCTCGGTGGGAGTCGAACCCACACTGGGACGATTTTGAGTCGCCTACCTCTGCCGGTTGGGTTACGAGGCCGTGTTCGTCCGACAATCTACAACGTGTGCTCTAGGTACGGCATATGGTGAGCGGCTATGAGCACGCAGGCGCGACCCACGGTGGTGATCGCGGAAGACGAATCGTTGATTCGCCTCGATCTGGCCGAAATGCTGGATGAACTCGGATATGACGTAGTCGGCCAAGTTGGCGACGGCGCGGCAGCCGTTCGCCTTGTCGAGCAACTGTCGCCAACGATCGTTGTTCTTGACGTCAAGATGCCAATTCTTGACGGACTAACCGCGGCCGAACGAATCGGCGCGTTCGGCAAGACTGCAATCGTGATGCTGACTGCTTTTAGTCAACGCGAACTGGTCGAGCGCGCAACTGATGCCGGTGCGATGGCGTATCTAGTAAAGCCGTTTAGTGAGACTGATTTGGCACCAACTTTGGAGGTGGCGCGGGCGCGTCACGCCGAACGGCTAGCGCTCGAGTCCGAAGTCAGCGATCTGCAGGCGCGCATTGAAGCGCGCAAAGTTGTTGAACGTGCCAAAGGAGAACTGACGCGCAAGTTCGGCCTTGACGAAGCGGCCGCGTTCCGTTGGCTTCAAAAGGCGGCGATGGATCGACGAATGTCCATGGCCGAAGTGTCAGCCGTGGTAATCACCGAGTTGGCGGACAAAGACTCCTAAGCGTGTGGCGGTGCGTCGCGCAACATGCACGTCAGGCGGCACGTGCAGATCTTGCGCTCTTGGTCGTCGAAGATCTCGATGTCGAACGTAGCGAGTGAGCGACTCCGCGACACCGGCGTCGCAACACCAGTGACAAAACCTGAGTGGGCGGCCCGATGGTGCGAGCAATTCAATTCAATTCCCACCGCTATTCGACCGTCCTTCTGAGCATGCAATACCGAACCGATCGAACCGAGAGTCTCAGCCAATACCGCGGAAGCGCCCCCATGAAGCAGGCCATACGGCTGGGTGTTCCCAGTCACCGGCATTCGCCCGACAATGCGGTCTGGAGTGACCTCCAGTAGCTCGATCTCCATGCGCTCCATCAGCGTGCCAGCTGTCCGTGACTTCATGGCTTCGATCAGGATTGCCGTGTCTTGCGGACTACTCGATTCTGCCGTCATGTGCCCAGCCTAGGATCGAGCCTGTGACCAAGTCCGAGCGCCGTCGACTCCTGCTGGTGGACGGTCATTCGCTGGCATATCGCGCGTTCTATGCATTGCCCGTCGAGAACTTCTCGACGAGTGACGGTCAGCCAACCAACGCGGTCTATGGCTTCACGTCGATGCTGATCAACACGTTGCGCGACGAGCAGCCCACGCACATCGCGGTTGCATTCGATGTATCGCGAAAGACCTTTCGAACCGAACGGTTCCCTGACTACAAAGCAACCCGCACAGTTTCGCCGGATGGATTCAAGGGCCAAGTCGAGTTGATCCGAGACGTGTTAAATGCGCTCGGAATCACCAGTATCAGCGTTGAGAATTTCGAAGCCGACGACATTCTCGCCACGCTGGCAACGGATGCGAATGCCCAAGACTTTGATGTCCTGGTGTTGACCGGTGACCGCGACGCTTTGCAATTGGTGAATGACCGCACGACGGTGCTTTACCCCAAGCGCGGTGTGTCCGACCTAGCGCGATTTGACCCGGCGGGCGTGGAGGAGAAATACGGTTTGTCTCCTGCGCAGTACCCAGACTTTGCCGCATTGCGGGGCGACCCTTCGGACAATCTTCCCAGCGTTCCGGGTGTTGGTGAAAAAACAGCCACGAAGTGGATTCGCGAATACGGCAGCCTTGACGCATTGCTTGCTAACGCCGATTCGGTTGGCGGCAAGGTCGGTGAATCACTTCGTCAGCATGTCGACCAGGTACGAACCAATAGAGAACTGACTGAGTTGATTCGCGACGTGCCCGATCAACCCGCTCTTGACGATCTGCTGATGAACCCGATCGACGCTGAACGCGTCCACGAAGTATTTGACGCGCTGCAGTTTCGAGTCTTGCGCGACCGCCTTTTCGAATCGCTCGGTATTGCCACCCCGGAAGCGGCAGCAGCACCTCAGGAGTCAGTCGGCGAGATTGTCATTGCCGAGTCGGATGGGGATGTGACCACCTGGCTCAGTGATCACGCCAAACCGGGGACGCGGGTCGGCGTTGCACTCGATGGAATGTGGGAGCGAGGGACCGGTGATTGCTATGCGATCGCCATTTCTGACCCGGATGGTTCATCGATCTGGTTTGAACCGGCGCAACTCGGAACGAAAGACACTGATGCAGTTGGTGAATGGCTCGAAGATG
>JAHEXM010000308.1 GCA_023252115.1 Micrococcales bacterium
TTTGCGGCGCCGTTCGAAAATTTCATTGGTGCTCGGACTCGACGAAATCAAGGACGCCGCCGGAATCCATGAGGCATGTGAATTGCTTTTTGGCGACGAGGCTCAAAAACGCTACGACGAGTACTTCAATTCACCTGACCGGCAATACACCAGCCTTTAGCCCAAGTACGCGCGGACGAAGTGCAAATAGTTGTTGCCAATAATCTCGATCGCTGTGTCATCGTTAATTTTCCCAGCAACGTGATCGACCAACGGCTGCTGCCAAATGCTGCGCCCCACTGCGAAGCCATTGAAACCGTCGACCGAAGCAGCAACCTGTAGCCAATGATCAACCCGCTCGATCGGCGCATCACGACCCAACACAATGCACTGCACTGAGTCACGTCCGCCCTCGCGCGCGGCCGCAACAACAGACTGAGCTGCCTCGACCGTGTCCAATCCCTCGATCTTCCAGATGGCAGGTTCGACTTTTTGGGATTGGAAGTAATGGATGCAATCGACCGTCAATCCGGGCCGCACCTCGGTGTCGTAGCGGTAAACATCGCCACCAACACTTGCTAGTTGTTCATCGGTTGCCGGAATAAGCAGCTCAAAGAGCAGCGGAACTCCGATTTCGATGAGCTTGGCGCTCACTTCAGCCAACCTGCCCGCTTGAAGCGCGCGATCCGCGGGATCGTCGGCCGGATTGTCGCGAACCAATACCTTTGCGTACTTTGCATGAAAGACCAGCAGGTGCCTGACCCAGTCCTCGCCATATTCGAGTTCGAAGATCTTCTGCCCGCTCTTCTCCAGCGGCATCGCTAATACAACCCCCACGTCGGGAGCAACCCGCGCCACTGCGGCGCCGAGCTCTTCATCGACTAGGACGCCCGCGTCTGCTTGGTCGGTTGGAAAAAGGGTGAGAGCTGCCCGGAGGCCGTCGAAAACGAGCTTTTTGCCGTCGGCGAATGCGCCATCTTCCTCGGGCGTCGGGACGCCGGCCACGTGATACACCACGCGTTCAAACGAATCGCGGTGGTCCATGGCCAAAATGAACAACGGCTTCACGTGAAATCCCGTCCTTTTCAGGTCCCGATGAGTACTCCAGGATTGAGGATTCCATCTGGATCAAGCTGTGTCTTGACGACGTGAAGTAGGTCGATCCCGGTCTGGCCGATTTCATCTTTCAACCAGGGTGCATGGTCACGCCCGACAGCGTGGTGATGGGTGATCGTGGCGCCGGAGGCAACAATTGCATCGCATGCTGCGGCTTTCGCGGCGAGCCACTGCTCACGAGAGTTGCCAGCATCTCGACGGGCCACGACGGTGATATATAGCGACCCCCCAGTTTCGTAGACATGAGAAAGGTGGGACATGACGAAGGGACCGGGGCCGTCATCGTGCAGGGATTCTTTCAGCGCATTGGTTACTGACTCGCGCAGTGCGGGTAAGTCCCGCCAGCGGATAGCCGTCTCGAGCGTTTCAACGAGATAGCCCTCATCCATCAGTACATCGCGTAGGTACGGTCCACTGAAACGAGCGTGTTCCCACGAACTGCCAACTCGCTGACCAAGGGCAACTCCCTTGTGAGCGCGAATGACTCGCCAGGTCTCATCGCGGCGAGCCCCCACTTGAGTTCGCGTTCCTTCCCAACCAAAGATTGCCAGCGCACCATTCGCCGCACGACGAAGTTTGAGATAGCCGTCAAGCACAGCAGCAACTGCTCCGTCGGTGCCCATCGCCAATGTGCTGCTGGTCTCTTGAGGATCTGACAGCCGCATCACATCAGGCTGCGTTCGTCGCGCCGCAATCTCGCGAAAAGCCTCAAGCCCAAGCTCGTACGACGGAAACATCACGCCTTCATAACGGCGTTCCTGCGGTTGACTACGAACTCGCAGCGTGACTTCGGTAATGATTCCGAACGCACCTTCGGATCCGATAAACAACTGACGCAGGTCGGGCCCGGCTGCAGAACCAGGCGCACGACCCAGAACCATTTCGCCTTGTGGAGTCATCACCCGAAGTGCTTCAACCATGTCATCGCTGCGGCCGTATCCACTTGATGCTTGTCCGGCCGAGCGAGTTGCGACATAGCCGCCTATTGAGGCTCTCTCCCACGATTGCGGAAAATGACCAAGCGTCAGTCCGCGAGCGCCAAGCAACCGTTCAAGCGTTGGACCCGTCATGCCTGGTCCAACCGTCGCTGTCATGTTGACGTTATCAACGTCGACAAGTTCGGCCATCCGATCAAATGCAGCTGCGATCACCGCACTGTGGGGACCCCGTTCGGGACGAACCCCGCCAACCACCGAGGTCCCACCACCAAACGGAACGACGGCCACATCGTGTGCGACGCACGCAGCGAGTAACTGGGCAACGTCATCCGAAGATGCCGGGCGAACTATTGCGTCGGGCAATGCCGAGTCGCCGTCACGTCGATCGACCAAATCGAGATACGAGAAACCGCCTGCATGCGCGAGACGTTCGTCATCGGCTTCACTCAACGCATCAACCCCAACAGCATCGGCTAGCGCTGACCGGGCTGCTTCGCTCAGCTGGGAGGCGGGAACCTTGACGTCAGATCTATCGACGACTGGTGTAGGTGTCGGCACGCCAACTTCAGTTTCGAGGAACAGCCGACCGCGCTCAGAAATCGTGATGGGAGCATCGGGACTTCCCCATCGAGCAACCGTTGTGTCGTAACTACCGATCATTGGACGTGCCCTCACTGTTGGAGATTCCCTGACTGCAATGTTACATTGTTACACATGATGTCACAACGTCTCGATCGCCAACTTGTCCTGTCTCCCGCACCGGCGACGATGAACGACGCAGTACTTCGCGCTACTTACGACTCGATCATGGAAGTCGGAGTCCGCCGCACCACGTTGGCCGATGTTGCCCGCCGAGCTGGTGTCTCACGGATGACCGTGTATCGCAAATATGACGACCTGTCGCGGCTGTTATCTGCCCTGCTGACTGTGGAACTCGGCGCGATCTTTGAAACAGCTATCGAGGATGCGCGCGACTTGCCACATGCTCGCGCGCGCTTGGCGCACCTAGTCGCAAGCACCTGTGGAGCTCTCACTGCTCATCCTGTCTTTGCTCGCGTCCTGTCACTTGATCCTGAAGTGTTGCTACCCCTCATCGTTGATCGCATTGGTTCAACACAGCGCAACGCATTGGAACTCAACGTAGAAATGATTAAGAGCGGTCAGCTACCCAAGGGGGACGGATCAATTCGACCGGGCGATCCAGATGTCATGGCGCTAGCAATTTTGATGGCCGGTCAATCATTTGTATTTTCTTCGCGCGCAATTGCCA
>JAHEXM010000309.1 GCA_023252115.1 Micrococcales bacterium
GACGTCTCGATGATTTCCCAGCCCTGGTTTGTCGCAAGTTCGCGAAGTTCTGGCTCAGGGTTGACAACCTTTGGGTGGCCCACGGCTCGCAGCATCGGTAAGTCACTCATCGAGTCGGAGTAGGCATAACACTTCGTCAGGTCATAGCCGTGCTGTGCCGCCAACTGCCGCATCACCTCAGCTTTGCCCTCCTTGTAGCAAAAAGGTCCGGCAAGTTTCCCGGTAAATACTCCATTGGTATCTCGCTCAGAAGTTGTCCCGATTCCATATTCCATGCCGACTTCGGTGGCGAATCGAGCGACAATTTCGGTCGGGCTAGCCGATAAGACAACTCGGTCGTCGCCTGCTGCTCCATGTTCGTCGAGAACAACGCGCATCGTTGGGCGCAGCGAAGCGACGACCTTCGGCATGAAGTCATTGCCGAGTGCTTCCACCTCGGAAGCAGGATGTCCCTTTACTGCTAGCAAGATTCGGTCCCGGACCTGAGCAGATCGCTCGTCGGTCGCACCCTTAAGTACGAACGACAATCCGTTGATCAGGTCGCGCATGAGTTCGCTAGGGGCCATGAAACCCGCGCGGAATGCTGCTCGGGCAAGTGGAATATTCGCGGAGCCAGGTATCAACGTGCCATCGAGATCGAAGAACGCGGCAGATGTGCGATGTTCACCGCTTGCCATGAGTTGAACCTACCCGAGCACGACCTTCAGGCGCTCTTGCCGCAGAGCCTCGACCTCTGGTTCGGTAATGGTTGGTAAGTCGCGCCCGACTACCCAGGAAATCAAGCGATCAGCAAGTTCGGGGTTGCGTGCCAAGCATGGGCCATGCAGGTAAGTGCCGATGGTGCGGCCCGACACAGAGCCCTCGGTGCCATCACCGTTACCAGTTCCGGCGCGAACAGTGGCAAGGGCCTCGACTCCGCTGCCGCGGTGCGTGGCACCAGCGTGATTTTCGTACCCCGTAAGGATCTGTGTTAGCCCTAACTCACGATTCACTTCATTCGGAATGGCCGCAAGCTCACCGACTGCGCGTTTCGGCAATCGATTGGTGGTGATATCGAGAATTCCAACGCCGGGGGCCGGTTTGCCTGTTGCGTCTGGGAAGTGCTCACCCAGTAGTTGGTATCCAGCACAAATTGCAAATACGACTGCTCCACGGTTTGCTGCATCAGTCAAACCACCGTCGGTGCGCAACGCGTTTGCGGCCGCTACTTGGGCGGTGTCCTCTCCACCCCCCAAAACGTAGAGGTCCGCCTGCCGTGGCAATACGAGCCCGGGGGTGACATCGATGACTTCGACATGAATGTCATGCAGTAAAGCTCGATGCACCAAAGCAGCCACATTTCCGCCATCGCCGTAGGTGCCGAGCAGTGATGCATACACGGAGGCGATTCGAACTACACTCACTTACTCGCCCCTTGCCTTGCTTGCAATTCGCGATCCGCACGAGTTCGCAATGAATGAAACGCTGTGTATGTTGCCGCGCAATCAATCGCGTCCAGTGAGCGAGCACCGCCCGGAAGGTCAGCGTCGGGCAGGTAAGGGTCCTCGATGGTGACGTGCTCAACTTCTGCGTGAAGCAATCGGACAGCAAGGTCTCGTCGACGGTCGCCTGTCGCGATGACTGTTCGTCCCCGGAGGCGTTCGAATGGAACATCCCACAACCACGATGGGTCACGCCCATCAGCCGCGTTCGAGTTAATCGTGACAATCACTGGAGTCGGAGCGGGCGGCATGATGTCGACAAGTTCCGACCATCCTGCCGGATTCTTGGCCAGAAGTAATCGCACGGTCAGTGCACCGATTGTCGCGATGGCGTACCGACCGGACACTGCCGTAACCAGACTCATCCTGGCAATCGCTTCGATCGGATCGAGGCCGAGCTCTACTGCAGCAGCCAGTGCAAGAGTTGCATTCGCGGCATTGAAACGTCCGGGCAGCGAGAGCGTCGAGAGGTCGAAACGTTTTCCGGCCGCATCGATCGCAGTGCCGCGGCCGTCAACGTATTCAAGGCGCCACGAGGTTTCGGGGCGATGACGGTGACAACCTGGGCACGACCACGACGGATCATCCGGCGAGCTGCCACGAACAAGCAGAGCACCACACTCGGGGCAGACCGCAGAGTCCGCAGTCCACACTTGACCGGCGCCCACCCAGATTACGTTCTTGGCCCGTTCGGCGGCAAACGCCACAATTGGATCGTCGGCATTTGCAATAACGACGGTCTCGGGGTGCCCGTCAAGCACCGTCCGCCACTTGCGCGCGATCATTGCGACTTCATTCATGCGATCAAGTTGGTCGCGACTCAGATTTCCCAGGATTAAAACCTTGGGTCGAGTCGCCGGCATGATTTGCGGTAAGTACGCCTCGTCAACCTCCAGCACTGCATGTCCATCGTGAGGCCCGTTCGCGAGCGCTGTGACGATTCCGGCAGTCATGTTTGCGCCGGTGGGTTGAGTGATCACCGGCCCGGCTTGTTCGGCGGCGGTAGCTAAGAGCCGAGTGGTCGATGTCTTGCCGTTGGTTGACGAAACGAGAGCCCACACCCGATCACCGGAGAGGTCATCGATCAGTTTCGGCGAGATCTTGAGCATCGCTCGGCCGCCGACCACCATTCCTTCCCCGCGCTTACTTGCGCGAGATGCTGCCGAAAAGGCGCGTCCTGCACCGATTGCCAGCTTGTTTCGGGTTTTCCTAGCCACGCCCGCAGCCTATTGCAGCGCTTATCGGAGCATCGGACGAAGCCAGAGTGCGCCGAGCGGCGGCAGATTAATCACTGCCGAGGCTGGTCGGGCGTGATGCTCGACCGCTTCTGCTGTGACGATGCCCAAGTTGCCCACGCCGGAACCGCCATACACCTCGGCGTCGGTGTTAAGAATCTCTTCCCATTCACCGTCAAAAGGCAATCCGATTCGGTAGTCGAAGTGCGGCACCCCCGAAAAGTTCACGATGCAGGCAATCGGATTTCCACTTCCGTCCCAACGCAACCACGAGAACGCATTGGTCGCGGCATCGTTGGCGTCGATCCATTCAAAGCCGCCCGGTTCGTTGTCGCGCTTCCACATCGGCGGGTTGTCGAGGTACGTGCGGTTGACGTCACGAACCAAGTTGGCCACCCCGTTGTGTTCTGGGTGTTCAAGCAACCACCAGTCGAGCCCCCGCTCTTCTGACCATTCGGCATCTTGGGCAAATTCCTGGCCCATAAAGAGCAACTGCTTGCCGGGGTGTGCCCACATATAGGCGATGAAGGCGCGGATGTTCGCCAATTGCTGCCACCGGTCACCCGGCATCTTGCGC
>JAHEXM010000310.1 GCA_023252115.1 Micrococcales bacterium
GTTGAAATGTGAAACCGCCAGCTCAGCCTCATGCGGTCCGCCGCCGCTGGTCACTGGCGCTTGCCGTGACCGCTTCATTGGGGCTTGTGGTGGGGGTGTTGCCCTTCTTCGCGGCGTCCCCGGCGGCAGCGACCACAGCGGCATGTTCGGCGTCGTCGATGGACGAGTTCAACGCCTGTATTGACGATGCAAACTCCAGCAGCGCCGATGTCTTTACGGTCACGATTGCCCAGGATTTCTCAGTCACCGCAGCGACGCATCCGTACTCAGCGGCGTCTAAAGCCTCGCAAAATCTTACGATCAACGGGGGAAGCAAGACCGTGACAGCCGTGAGCCCAAGCACGCCACCGTCCGCCATTAACTGGCGTCTACTCACCGTTAGCGTTTCGACGGCTACCCTGACCGTCAGCAATCTGACGGTGTCGGGCTTTGTTATTGACAGCTCCACGCCCATGGCCCCGGCGCAGGGCGGGGCCATCTCTTCCTCGGGGCCGATCGCGATTTCGAACTCGACATTTAGCGGGAATAGCGTTACTGGGCAAAGCACTACCGCTGCCACCGGTGGCGCAATTAATGAATCCGGCACAGCCAACGTCACGATCACTGATTGCACATTCAGCGGGAACTCAGCAATTGCAAACAGAAACGCGGCCAGCGGCGGGGCCATCCGCGCAGGAGCGGGAACGGTTTCAGTCAGCGGCAGCACATTCCAGGCAAACTCAGCTGTCAATAGTGCATCTGGCACTACGAGCCCGGGCTCGGGCGGCGCGATATACGGTCTCGGGCCGATCAGCATCGTCGACAGCACTTTTTCAACCAACCATGTGAATACTGCTTCTTCCTCGGCGACGTCAGGTGTCGCTCAAGGCGGGGCCATTTATGTGCAGGGCACGGCGTCCGATCTCACGGTTAGTGGCAGCTCCTTTTCCGGCAACGCGGTCAGTAGCAATGCTGGTCCGACTCAAGGGGGTGCGATCTACAGCGGGGCGACCGGCGCATCCCACGTTGCGATCACTAATTCAACGATCTCCGGAAGCACCTCGACGCCTAAATCGACTAGTACCGCGTACGGGGGGGCCGTGGGCACGAATACAGCGGCGGTCGCCATCACGCGAAGCACTATCAGTGGCAACGTGATCAACCAGGCGGCGACAAGTGGCGGCGCTGGTGTCGACACTGCCAACGCCATTGTGACCGTGCAAAACAGCACAATCAGCGGCAACTCGGCTTACCTGACCGGCAGCAATGGTGGCGGGATCAACGTTCGTGGTAGCGGCCACATCGATCTTGACTATGCGACGTTGACTAGCAATAGTGCTGCGTCCGGAGCGAACCTTTACCGGACCGGGCCGATACAACTCGACTCCAGTTTCGCAAGTGTGATCAGCAATCCACTAAACAGCCCTGACAATTGCGGCTCGAACACAAGCAGCACGGCGATGTTCGGGATCTATTCCTACACGTACGAGTCGGGTACATCGTGTGGAATGACTGGTGCGGCAAATGTTCAGAATTTCAGCAACGGACTCTCGGCGTTGTCGAGCAACGCTCCGGCCGGTTCCCCCCAGACACAACTTCCCACTTTGGGCAGCTCAACCTTAGTGAATGCGATACCAGCCGCGGACTGCCAATCGGGCACGTATCCGACTGACGAACGCGGCGTCACGCGACCGCAGAACGGGGCATGCGACGTCGGTGCGGTCGAAGTCGCATTGACTGCCACTGCGGCTCTAAGTCCTGCGAGTCAAGTCGTTGCCAATGGCGGCACAGCAACATTCGACGTGACGGTTACGAACACCAGCCAGGTGGCGGCCAGTTTTGCCGTGACATCCGCAGCGGTGCCCGGCTGTGACACCACAACCAGCACCCTTTCTCCCGCTGGATCTACCACTTATCAGTGCACCAGGACAAACGTGACGAGTGACTTCTCGGCGGACATCGTCGCGTTGATGTCCGAAACTGGTCCTAGCACGGTGAGCTCCAGCAGTTCAACGGTGTCCGTCAATATCGGGACTCCGCCATCGATCACTTCAGTGACCCCCGGCATCGGATCAACTGCGGGTAGCACAGCAGTAACGGTTACCGGCACCAACCTCGACGGACCAAATCTTGCAATCACCCTCGGCGGAGTGGGTTGCACCATCACCGGAACACCATCGGCCAACTCGGCCACGTGCACGACCGGCGCCCACGCCGCCGGCCCAGTCACCGCAACAGCAACCACCGACTACGGCACCACGACAACTTCCGGAACCGTGTTCACTTACGGCGATGCACCATCAATCACCTCAGTTACACCCAACACCGGCACAACAGCCGGCAGCAGCGCAGTAACGGTTACCGGCTCCAACTTCGACGGACCAAACCTTGCAATCACCCTTGGCGGAGTCGGCTGCACCATCACCGGAACACCCACAGCAAACTCCGCCACGTGCACCACCGGCGCCCACGCCGCCGGCCCAGTCACCGCAACAGCAACAACCGACTACGGCACCAGCACCACCAGCGGCAACGTGTTCACTTACACGTCACCTCAGGCCGCGCAAACGATTTCGTTCACCATGGCTGAACAGGCTTCACTTCAGGACAACGTGTACCCGTTAACCGGCACAGCATCGTCCGGACTGCCGATCACCTATACGTCTGGTACACCTGCAACGTGTGAGGTTTCGGGTGACCATCTCCAATTGAAGGCCGAAGGCACCTGCACCATTACTGCCAACCAATCCGGCGACAGTTCTTACCAGGCCGCAACTCCCGTTATTCAATCCACGTTGATCGTCTCTACGCCGCAAGCGCTAATCGCCAAATGCCCGACCGGGTCGTGTGCTGGGGCTGATCTGGCAGGCGTGAATTTGCGCAACGCCGACCTCAGCGGCATGAACTTTCGAAGCGCTAACCTGACCGGCGCGCAACTTCGCGGGGCGAACATGACGGGGACGAATTTCGCCGGAGCCCGTTTGGTGAATGCAAATGTCGGTGGGGCAGATATGACAGGGGGGAACTTGCGGCACGCGAACCTGCACGGCCTCAGAGCTACTGGAACAGTGAAGTCGCTAGTGGAACGAGGGGATATTCAGGGATACCACGCCCCGCGGTACTCCGTGACCATGACCGGCGTCAACCTCACCGGTGCGAACATTTCAGGCGCGCACCTGGCCCGAGCTAACCTCATGCGCGCCAACCTCACACAAGCCGTCGCAAAGAATGCTGATCTCCAACGCGCGAACCTCGGAAACGCGAACGCAACCCGCGCCAACTTCAGCAAGGCAAACCTGCGCTATTCAAACT
>JAHEXM010000311.1 GCA_023252115.1 Micrococcales bacterium
CAACGTCGCCGAACGAGAGGTCGAGGTCAAGCAGTGCGACGGTGCGCTGACCGCCGGATGCCAGCAGAGCGGCAATGTTTGTCGACATTGTTGTTTTGCCGCAGCCACCCTTTGCCGAAAAGACCGTGACGACACGTCCACGATGTGCAGGCTCGGTCGGCGCGCCAGCAGGAAGGGCGCCATCGCGGAGAGCCCGCGACAGGTCCGATGCTCGGCTAACGGCATTGGCCAGTCCAGCCAAGTCGGTTTCGCTTACGACATCGCGCACCCCGGCCCGCAGTGCTTCGGTCAGCAACGAAGTATCAACTCGGCGACGGACCAGGATGATGCCGAGTGCAGGTCGCCCAAGTCGCATTTCATTCGCAAGTTCAAGAGCCGCTGCCTGATCAACGCTTGGCCCCAAGACCACTACGTGCTCTTCAGGGTGCGCATCGAGATGAGCGCGCAGAGCGCCGAGGTCTGGCAACACTTGCGCATCCGCGCCAAGCGTTGCAGTCAGTCCCGCTCCTGCGTCGGTGTTGAACTCGACTAGTGACGTCATGTTTGCGTGCCCCCGAATGTTTCTGTTTGTCGCCGGTGATTGGTGCCTGAGTGGTTTGGGTTCGTTAGTGCGCGCCAAGCAATCCGAGATACAGCGATCCGCCGCTTGAGGTAGCTGTGACCAGACGCGTCGCGTCAGCCTGAGTCAAAGCGAAAGTCACGATCGGATCCGACTTGTCACTAGCGGCACCGCCTGGTGCAACTACCGCAGGACCAACCGCAACGACATACGCGCTGGGTAGCAGAGCCGTGGTTGCGCCGTTGTTAGTCGAGAACACGGTCACGTATGAGCCTGGTTGCACGAAGCCGGCGACTCTTTGCGGATCGCCCAACTCAACACTGATCGCCAATTTGCCGGCCGGAATCGGCAACCCGCCGGTTGCATTTCCATTTGCGAACTGCGCAGCAAGCAACGGCTGGCCCGGAAGAATGGTGACCAGAGTGTTCTTGTCGGCCACATCTGCCAGATTCGTCAGTGCACCGTTCGGGATCGCCGAAGCTGGGAGCGCTTTCTGTTGCACATTGGCGGCACCAAGGCTGGAACCAGAAGTTCCCGGTTGGATTTCGGCGGTAGCAACGTAAACCTCGATGGACTCAGAGGCACTCGCATCGCCAGCAGTATTTGTGTACAAGAAGACCAAACCTGCGCCAAGTGCTGCTACCAAGCAGGCGGCAACGAGCAGAATTGTTCGACGACCCATCAGAGATCCCCCCGGATCTTCGTCCGCGAAAGCGGACATAAGCGGTGTTCCGGGAAAGGCTCAGTACAACGAATGTTTACGAACCGCCCCCGGTTACGCACCTGCTCATTCCCCCTCGAGCGGTGCCTCGTTCAGGTTAGGCGGGTACAGGTGAAGCGCGGGACGGTCGAACGTTTGGCCCAACATGGGCCGAACGGGTGAGCTGACAGTGTTTTGGTCACAACCTGTTGTTGTTGCGTCACCACTGGTAGAGCAACCCTGGCGTTCAATCGATTGCGACGACTGGCATTCTCGGATGGTGAGGCAGCGCAATTCTCGTTACGAAGCCAACTCTGCCGATGCGAGTGCGGCAACTTTGGGACGCATTCCATGAGAACGCATGTCGTTAGTGATGTTCACATGGCAAGCGCCGATTTGGCAGCAGCAGCAAATGGCAGCGAATTGTTTGTTTGTCTTGGTGACTTGCTGTTGTACCTGGACTACGACGATCCCACCCAGGGTGCCTTCGCCGAAATGATGGGTTCAGAGAACACCGCGCAATACATCGCGCTGAGGTTGGATAAGAAATGGGATGAAGCACGAGCGTTCGCGATGGCGGTCTGGCAAGAACGGAGTGCGGATGGTGATCCGGCATCGCGCATGGGAGCGTTGATCGAAATTGTCGAAAGGCAATACACCGAATTGTTCGAGGCGATGCCGACCCCTGCTCTACTCACACCTGGGAACGTCGATCTACCGCGCATGTGGCCCCAATATTTGCGCGAGGGGCACCAAATGCTCGATGGCGAAGTGGCCGAAGTTGGCGGGTTGCGCCTGGGATTTGTCGGCGGCGGCCTGCCGTCGCCCTACCGAACTCCCAATGAGATTGATCCCGAGGAATTCGGGCGCAAAGTGGCAGCACTAGGGGCCGTCGATGTGATTTTTTCGCACATTCCGCCTGCTGTACCTGAGTTGACCTACGACGTGATCTCGCGGCGGTTGGAAGTCGGGAGTGGCGCGCTGTTGGCTGCCATTCAACAGACTCAACCCCGATTTGTGATGTTCGGGCACGTGCACCAACCACTCAAATCGCGAATGCGAATTGGTCGCACCGAATGCATTAACGTCGGACACTTTCGGGCTACTCGGCGACCCTTCGTCATCGATCTTTGAGTCGCGGTCACTAGTGTTTGCACACCTGTTCTTGACGAAATGCCGACGGATCCGACCACTTGCCTCAGGAGTTCACTGCCATGGCCGACCAGACACACGCTGACATCGTCATCGACGCCCCGCCAGCAGAGGTCATGGACGTTATTGCCGATCTGGCGAAGTACCCAGAATGGAGCGATGGGGTCAAGTCGGCCGAGGTGCTCAAGACTGGCGCCGACGGTCGCCCATCCGATGCTCGGTTGCGCGTCGAAGCGGGCCCGATCCGGGATACCTACGAGCTCGCATACGAATGGAACGGCGACGAATCAGTCACCTGGCAGCTAACTAAGTCGGGCGTTCTTAAATCCCAGGATGGCACCTACACACTCGAAGACAACGGTGATGGAACGACGACAGTCATCTACGACCTGACTATCGAACTGAATGTTCCGATGATCGGAATGCTCAAGAAGCGAGCCGAAAAAAGTGTGGTCGAGACTGCCTTAAACGGACTCAAGAAACGCGTCGAGAACGGATGAGCGCCGTTTCACTGACGCGCGGGTAGGCTCAACAGATCATGCGGGTCCTGCTATTCACCGGTAAGGGTGGCGTCGGTAAGACGACTGTTGCTGCCGGGACCGCTGCGCTGTCGGCCGCCGCAGGCAACAAAACACTGGTTTTGTCGACTGATCCAGCACATTCGTTGGCTGATGCACTTGGTGTTGATCAACCCAATGTCGGCGACGGCCCGGTTGAAATCGACAACGGGCTGTGGCTACTTCACATCGATGTTCGCGATCGTTTCGCTCGCGCGTGGGGTGAAGTGCAGGAATACCTGCTGGAAGTACTTGATTCGGTCGGGATAGATCCCGTCGAGGCTGAAGAACTCACCGTCCTGCCCGGCGC
>JAHEXM010000312.1 GCA_023252115.1 Micrococcales bacterium
ACCGTCATAGATGATTCCGAAGAAGTCGTAAGTCTCTCGCTCATGCCAGTCGGCAGTTGGATACACCGAGGTAATTGACGGCACATGCGGATCTTCGTCAGGGCATGTCGTCTCAACCCGAATGCGACGGTTGTGCGTAATCGACAAGAACTGGTACACCGAGTGAAGTTCACGACCGGTGTCGTGAAGCCAATGGACTCCGGCAACACCCGGGCACATTTCAAAGCGCAACATTGGGTCATCGCGCAGGATTTGGACGAAACGCACCAGCTGATCTCTGCGCACATTGAAGGTCAGTTCGTCGAAAGCCACGACGACGCTTTCGACGATCGCGTCGTAGTCGTCACCGAGCGAAGCCGCCAATGTGTCGGCGACTTCGTCGAACCATCCGCCGTATGGGCGCTCCGAAGGGCCGGGGAGTTCAGTGTGGGTGATGAGCCCGCCGTAGCCAGAGACATCGGGTGAGCCGTGAACACCAAACTGGCCGACATGCGTTTCAACAATGTCGACAGGGATTGTTGAAGTGCCTTCGGGCACCAAAACTTCCCCGCCAGTTTCAGGGTTGCGCGTCACGGTGTCGTCGCTCACCGAATCAGCCCCCTCTGATCGATCATTGGGGTGGCAGTCATTGCGGCAGCTTCGAGTTCAGTGATCTCTTTCTGGCGGTTCGGCCCAAGTTTCGTGGCTTGGATTTTGTTGTGGAGCTTGATGATCGCGTCTTCCAGCATTTCTGGTCGGGGTGGGCAGCCTGGCAGGTAGATGTCGACTGGAACAACGTGGTCCACGCCCTGCACGATTGCGTAGTTGTTGAACATGCCGCCCGACGACGCGCAGACGCCCATTGCGATAACCCATTTCGGGTTGGGCATTTGGTCATAGATTTGACGCAGCACTGGCGCCATTTTTTGACTGACTCGGCCCGCCACAATCATCAAGTCCGCTTGGCGCGGCGATGCACGAAAAACTTCCATGCCGAATCGAGCGAGGTCATACCGACCCGCACCAGTGGCCATCATCTCGATTGCGCAGCAGGCAAGACCAAAAGTCGCGGGCCACAACGAGTGTTTGCGTGCGTATCCGGCTACACCTTCAACAGTCGTGAGCAGAATTCCGCTCGGCAGGTTCTCTTCTAGTCCCATTCCAAGCCACCTCGCCGCCAAACAAATGTGTACACACACAAAACCGTGACGATGAACAAAACCATTTCGACGAGGCCGAACAGTCCCATCTGGTCAAACGACACGGCCCACGGATACAAGAAAACGATTTCGATATCGAAAACGATGAACAACATCGCGGTCAGGTAGTACTTGATCGGGAACTTGCCGCCGCCAATTGGCTGGGGCGTGGGCTCGATGCCACATTCGTAGGCATCCAGCTTGGCTCGGTTGTAGCGCTTTGGGCCGGTAAGAGTCGCCATGCTGATCGAGAAACCGGCGAACAAAAACGCGAGGAGACCTAGGAACAAGATCGGAAGATAGATACCGCCCATCTGGCATCCCACCCTTCCGGTCGTTCCGGTCGGAGGGTTCCGGCCGGTGCGGCGTCATCCTAGGCAAATCGCGGGCGCGATCCCCTGTCGAAAGTTACGCAGCCGGTGCAACTTTTGCGAGCGCGTTCAGAAGGCGATCAGTTGCGTCGCCTCCACGCGGATCGGTTAGGTTGGCCAGCAGCTTGAGAGTGATCTTCATCAGCCGTTCGTGACTGAGTCCTTTGTCGGTCGCAAGCTTCATTACGCGGGGGTCGCCAATGAGCTTTACGAACCATCGCCCCAGCGTGTAGTAGCCGCCATATGTCTGTTTCAGGATGCGCGGATAGTCCAAAAGAGCCTGCTCGCGCTGAGCAGCGGTGCTGCGGGAAAGGGCCTGCGAGATGACCTCAGCTGCGATATTTCCCGACTCCATCGCATAAGCGATGCCCTCTCCATTGAACGGATTCACCATCCCGCCGGCGTCACCAACGAGCATCAAACCCCGCGTGTAATGGGGCTGGCGGTTGAATCCCATTGGCAACGCAGCTCCCCGCACGGGCTGGGTCATGTTGTCCGGGACGAAACCTCGCTCCGGCGGGAGCTGCCTCAGCCACCGGGTGAGCAGGTCCTTGTAGTCGACGTTCTGGAAGGCTTTGGAGGTGTCCAATAGGCCGAGGCCGACATTCGACGTGCCATCACCCATTCCGAAGATCCAGCCATAGCCCGGAAGCAGGTTGGTCCCGTCTTTGATCTCGAGCCAGGACTCGAGCCATTCATCGTGAGAGTCGGGGTTCGTGTAATAAGTGCGAACGGCGACGCCTAGGGGTCGATCGTCACGCTTAGTAAGGCCCATCGCCAAACTCAGCCGGGTTGAGTTGCCATCAGCAGCGATAACTATCCGCCCGCGGTGCACAACCTCGTCACCGATTTTCCGCCCAGTGGCATCGACTGGCTTGGCAGTGACGCCAACAATTCGGCCAGAACGGTCGTCGAGGACCGGACCAGTGACATTCGTTCGTTCACGCAGGTCCGCGCCGTACTTGTCGGCCTGTCGCGCAAGAAGCTCGTCAAAATCAGACCGGGGACGAACCAAGCCATAGTCAGGAAAAGAGGCAAGCTCGGGCCAGTGAAGTTCCAGGGTGTGACCGCCACCGACGATCCGCAAGCCCTTATTCCGCAGCCAACCAGCCTCAGTGCTGGTATCGATCCCCATGGCCACCAATTGCTTCACGGCCCGTGGGGTCAGACCGTCCCCACACACCTTTTCGCGTGGGAACTCGGTCTTTTCGAGCAAGGTGACGGTCAGTCCGGCCTGCGCTAAGTGGTAAGCGGCTGCTGAACCGGCTGGGCCGGCACCGACCACGACGACATCCGCTTCGGACGCCGTCGCAGGAGCCTGAGAAATCGTTGTCACTGCTGCTTCCTCGTGCGCTTGTGAAAACTTTCACTAACTTCAGCGAGGAGTCTACGCCCGAATGCAAATCGAAGTGACTTGGTATTCAAGTCCCGCGGCTGAGTCCTTTCACGGGCGCGCTGGCCGATGCCGAGCGGATTAATTGGTGGCCCGATGCAGAGCCACAATTCCGCCAGACAGATTCCGCCAGGCAACATCTGACCAACCCGCTTCCATCAGAATTGCGGCAAGTTCGTGTTGGGCAGGCCATTCCCGGATGGACTCGGCCAAGTACACATAGGCGTCCGGGTTCGAAGAGACCCGACGCGCAACGGTCGGCAGCGCTTTCATCAGATATTCCAGATAGATCGTGCGAAAAAGATCATTAACTGGACTGCTGAATTCGCA
>JAHEXM010000313.1 GCA_023252115.1 Micrococcales bacterium
ACCTCGCTGCCATAGCAAACGCCACCGCGTTGACGGCCGGATTCGCTATCACCAAGGCCTTCCCGGAACAACGGGGCGAACCAATGAAAAGGGCAACTATCCGGACCGCCGGGGATGAGCTTGTACGCAACGGTTCCACTGGACTGCTAATTACCGCATTGACCGGGGGAGCCGAAGCAGTTTCCCGCCGATACGGAGGCCGAGTGCATCCGGCGGTCATTCCATTCGGTTTTCTGGTCGGTGGTTTCATTTCAGCAGCCGAGATCAGCTGGTTCCGGCGCCATCAGGAAGACGCACCGCCACTTGCGAAGTCACTTGGTCAAGGGCTACTCGTCATGACGGGTGTTTCAGTGTTGGCCTATGGCGAGACTGCGCTCGCCCGCGGAGTTGCGACCACTGTGCGCAAAGTTGCACCTGGCCTGTCGCTGCTCGCCGAACCGATCGGCCACTCTGCCGGACTGGGGCTACTGATCGGTGGCGTCGGAATCGGTATGGAATACGTCTACCGCCAAGCAGAGACCGGCGGTTCAGCCATTGAGGCTGCCTACGACAAAGCACCGACCGAGCCAGGAGTATCCGGCGGCCCTGTGTCACACGTTGACTGGACGACGCTGAGCCGAGAGGGGCGACGTTTCGTCAATATGGTGTTGACGCCGCAGCACATTACGGATGTGACCGGCAAACCAGCCCAACCTCCGGTGCGTGCGTTTGTCGGACTGGAAAGCGGGCC
Source organism: Micrococcales bacterium (assembly GCA_023252115.1). Lineage (GTDB taxonomy): Bacteria > Actinomycetota > Actinomycetes > S36-B12 > UBA10799 > JAHEXM01. The sequence continues at coordinate 731 of JAHEXM010000313.1, forward strand.
GACGGTGGATGCACGGGTCGCGCTGGCACTTGACGAACTCGAAACCCTAGGGGCGTTCGAGCGCAAGGTCCTCTGCCTCGTTTCACCGACTGGCACCGGCTACGTCAACTACGTGACGGCCGAATCGATGGAATACCTGACCTCTGGCGATTGCGCGACCATCTCGATGCAGTACTCGCTACGGCCGTCGTTCATGTCATTGGACCGAGTTGCACTTGGACGTGAACAGAACCGCGCTTTGCTGCATGCAATCAATGGTCGCCTGCGAGGAATCCCGCAGGACAAGCGTCCTGAGTTTGTTGTCTTCGGTGAGAGCCTTGGCGCCTGGTCGATGCAGGATTCCTTCCTGCATGAAGGCACCATCGGGATGCACCGCATGGACATCGAGCGCGGCCTGTTTATCGGCACCCCTGCCGAGAGCAAATGGGCCGAGCAATGGCGCTTTGATCCTGATAAGTACGACCCAGATCACGAGGTAGTGGAAGTTGCTTCATATGACGAGTGGCTGGAGCTAAGTGAAGATGTGCGACAGCGGACGCGCTTCATTTTGCTCAGCCATCACGAGGACCCGATCACGAAGTTCTCACCATCATTGATCGTGCAAGAACCCGAGTGGATGTCCGACGGTCCCAAGCGTTCGCCGGCAGTACCGCCCGGCGTCAAATGGGAACCATTTACGACATTCGTGATGACCGCCGTCGACCTCAAGAATGCGTCCAACGTCGTGCCAGGCACATTCAACGCTTTGGGTCACGACTACCGCTCGGATCTAGCGCGGTTCACCAACATTGCTTTCAACCTCGGCGGCACTGACGAAGAAATTGAGGCAATCGAAAAAGCGCTGCGCGAGCGCGAACTCAAGTGGGCTGAACGTCGTTTAGTCGCCGAACAAGTTGCACAGGCTCGCGAAGCAGTTAGTCGTCAATTGAAGTCGTGGGGCGCAAGTGTCGATTCGGTTCCAGTGCTAACCGACGTCAACGTTATCCCGAATGCCTGATTTCGGCGCCGAGGACCTAGGCCGGCTGTTTGCCGAACGCCACTCCGAGGCTATTGCCGAGCTCGGCCGATTCAACCTCGCCGTCTTTGGCAAAACAGGAGCTGGAAAATCGACGCTGATCAACGCGATCTTTGGTCAAGATGTCGCACCCACGGGCACGGGTCCGCCCATCACCACGGGATTGCATTATTACGAGCACCCCGATGGGATCCTCGGACTTTTCGATTCGCAGGGTTTTGAGACCGGGCATTCCGGGGATGCAGTACTTGAAGGACTTGCGCGCATCGTTACCCAAAGCAAGTCGCAACCGATTGAACGACAGATCCACGCGGCGTGGTACGTCGTTCGCTGGAGCGATCGACGCTTCGAAGATGCGCAAGCTGCCTTTGTGCGTCGACTCGCTTCGTTGGTTCCGGTCATTTTTGTGCTAAGCCAGGTGCCGACCAACGCCGCTGGCGAAGTTCATCAAGATGCGCGCATGCTTGCGCAATACGTCGAGTCGACGATGCTGCCGCTGTCACCCACAAATCGAGTGATTCTGACAAATGCGCTTGCGGACTCGTTTATCGCCAGCGGCCAGTACGGGTTGCAGGACTTAGTAGATGCCACGTTTGAAACCGCCCCAGAAGCTGCTCGGCGTGCACTTAGCGCCGCTCAGCTCGTTGACAAGGAGCGTAAAAGACAGGCGTCGGCCAAGATCATTAAGACTGCGTCGGCGTCGGCGTTCGCTACCGGAGTAACGCCAATCCCGTTCTCCGACGCTGCAATCTTGATTCCACTGCAGATTGCCATGATCGCCAGGATTACCGCGGCATACGGGCTGAAGGTTCCGGCGTCTCGAGTCACTGCGTTGGTGGGCTCGTTGATGCTCTCGACGGGAGCAACGACAGCTGGTCGCTGGCTGGTGGGATCGCTGCTGCGAGTCGTGCCTGGGGGTCAAATTCCGGCCATGGCAATTTCGGGAACGGTCGCGGCTTCGTTGACTCGGGCAATCGGCTGGGCATGGGTTGCCGTGTGCGAGCAGATGTTGCTGCGCGGCGAGATCAATGTAGACATGGCGCTGGTGCAAAACATTTTCCAAAGTGAATTTCGTAATCGCTTCAAGGTAGACATTCGCCGTGACAAATAGTCGCGTGGTCGCGCTGGAGTCTAGGTAGCTGGAGGTTCGCCGACCTCAACCACTTCGGCGAACGCGTCGGCGAAGCATTGAGTGAGCTCTTCTGGGTCTTCGACTGCGGCGCGGTCGATATTGATTCCAACGAAACACGTGCCGTCATAGGTCATCAAACCGATGTTGACTGCAGCTCCAGCTTTGGGGGCAAACGGAACTAACGCAAGTACTTTTGCCCCAGAAAGATAGAGCGGAATGGGTGGCCCAGGAACATTTGTCGCTGCGACATCGACGCCTTTCATCATGCCGCCGGCGATGCTAGTCGTGACTGCACGGGGCAAGACATTTAGCGTGCGGTAGACCAAGTCCGACAAGCCCCGGGCAGGTTCATTGCGCGCTTGGGCAAGGATTGGATGCAGCTGAC
>JAHEXM010000314.1 GCA_023252115.1 Micrococcales bacterium
GTCGTTGACCGCTCGACCCAAACGACTTGGTACACCGGTCCAACACTGCTGGAATACCTAGAGACAGTTCCTGTCGGCGTGAATCCAGCTGCTACGCCACTTCGATTGCCAGTGCAGTACGTCAACCGGCCGAGGAACGCGGAATTCCCTGATTTCCGCGGCTACTCCGGACGACTTGCATCGGGTGTTGTCACCGTTGGAGATCAGGTGTTGATTGCACCTCTGGGTCGCCGAACAACAGTTACGGGCGTGCAGGTTCTTGGTGTTGACGTTGAGGAAGCGTTTTCACCGCAGTCGGTAACGGTTCTGCTTGCCGACGACTTCGACATCAATCGCGGAGATGTCATCGTGGCAGTCGACGCTGGCGCCGACGGACCAACCGCGCTGCACAAAGAACCGACCATCACCCAAGACCTCGTCGGTACAATTTGTGTAGTCAGCGACCAACCGATCAGTGCTGGTCAGCGACTGTTGGTCCGCGTTGGTCCGCAGACAGTGCGCGGAATGGTCGCTTCCGTCGAAGATCGACTCGACCTGGTGACCTTGGCCCACGAGCCCTTCGACGGCGAGCTCAAGGTCAACGATGTCGGCACCGTTCGCATTCGACTCGCGGATCCCATCGCGATTGATTCATACACCGACCTGCGCACCACCGGTGCGTTCGTCCGACGGCAACGCTCAAATCCGGCTTGGCTATTTCGCCAACGTCACTCATGCGTTGCCGGTTTTGGGTGTGGCAAATGGCCAATACCAAAGCGCACTTGGGAGCACCAAACTACAGACGCAGATTTTCAATGCAGGGCCAGCCGCCGTTGAAGCACTGCTCGCTGGGTCTATCGATGCTGCATATGTCGGACCCAACCCAGCGATCACGGCGTTTCAGAAAAGCGGCGCGATTCGGATCATCTCAGGTGCAACGAGCGGCGGCGCGCAATTTGTCGTGAAGCCTGGCATTACCGAGTCCGATCTGAAGGGTAAGAACTTCGCGACGCCGCAACTGGGCAACACTCAAGACGTTGCACTTCGGTATTGGCTCAAACAAAAAGGCTTGTCAGCGCCATCGGCAGGTGGTGGCGATGTCAACATCACGCCGACCGAAAACGCCCAGACGCTAGACCTGTTCAAATCAGGCAAGATCGATGGCGCGTGGGTACCCGAACCTTGGGCATCGCGACTGGTCTACGAAGGTGGCGGCAAGGTTCTGGTCGACGAAGCTAGCTTGTGGCCGAAGGGGCAATTCGTGACCACCCAACTGATTGTGTCGACCACCTTCTTAAACAAGTACCCAGACACTGTGAACAAGTTGCTGGCCGGTGAGCTGGCAACGCTCAAGACGATCAACGGTCAACCGGTGCAGTCTCGTGATGCGGTGAATACCGCACTCAAAGAGCTCACCGGTAAGGCATTAACTCCCGAAGTTCTTGCCCGCTCGTGGCAGAACCTCACGGTGACGCTCGATCCGATTGCATCTTCGCTGATCGCCGATCAACAGCACGCGGAAGCTGTGGGACTTGCGAAGCCAACAAACCTGCAAGGGATCTACGATCTGTCGATCCTGAACAATTTGTTGACGGCGGCCGGAAAACCAACAGTGTCGAATGGCGGTCTGGGTGTCACAACGTCACCGTCGGCTTCGACGAGTTAATACTAGGGAAATATGAGTTCACCTCTCGTTGAGTCGGGGGCGGTCCCTGAGGCCGCTCCCGACTTACCGACTCCGGATCGCGATGCAGCGGTCGTTATCGAGCGCGTCACCAAGCGGTTCGATAACGATGCCGACAAGCCAGCCGTGCTGCAGGACATTTCGCTTCGGGTCAACCAAGGTGAGTTCGTTTGCCTGCTGGGGTCATCAGGCTGCGGAAAGTCAACGCTGCTTTCGTTGATCGCCGGACTCGACAAACCGACCACGGGCACCATTGAGATTCCTGGTGGACGCCAAGCTTTGATGTTTCAGGAATCGGCACTATTTCCGTGGTTGACCGCGGGGAAGAACATTCAACTTGCCCTGCGCCTTGCTGGCGTACCGCGAGCGGAATGGAAAGCCGAAATCGAACGTCTGCTGGCTCTCGTTCACTTGGAAGGTCAAGAAGACAAACGCATCCACGAACTTTCCGGTGGTATGCGTCAGCGCGTCGCGTTGGCCCGGGCCCTTGCGCAACGAGCGCGCGTTTTGCTGATGGACGAGCCCTTCGCCGCACTTGACGCGATCACCAGAGACGTTCTGCACGAAGAACTCATGCGAATCTGGCAAGAAGCTGGGTTGACAGTTATCTTCGTGACACACAACGTGCGTGAAGCTGTGCGCCTTGGCGAGCGGGTCCTGTTGATGTCCTCACGTCCCGGCATGTTCGTGCGCCAATGGACGGTCAACATCGACGGCCCACGCCGTATCGAATCCCCGGGCGTTGCCGCACTAGCGACTGAAATCACCGAAGACCTGCGTAGGGAGATCCGTCGCCATGCCAGCTAGCGCCACCAAGGATGACGTCGCCAGTCTTGAGGCTGGACTCGATGCCCTTGAGACTCCGGTCTCAGTCGAAGCGCGTTACTCCCCCACCAAGGTCTTACGCACGCTGATTCCACCGATGTCCGCAATCCTGCTGCTGTTGATCGTGTGGACGGCCGTGTACGCCGCACACCTTCAACCCAGCTACTTGCTCCCTAGTCCAGTCGATGTTTGGCATTCATTTCAGGAATCACTCGGTGACGGTGTCGTCTTCAAAGTTGTCGCGAACAGCCTGCGACGAGCCTTCGTTGGCTTTGCAATTTCGTTGGTGATCGGCACGCTGCTGGGACTTCTGATGGCGAAAGTTAAATTTGTGCGCCAGGCAATTGGTCCATTGGTGACCGGGTTGCAGATCTTGCCGTCAGTGGCCTGGGTCCCGGCAGCCATCCTCTGGTTCGGCATTTCAAACGAAGCAATGCTCTTTGTAGTGATTCTTGGTGCGACACCTTCAATCGCCAATGGCCTGCTCAGTGGAATTGACCAGATCCCGACGCTGTACCCCAAAGTCGGTCAGATGCTGGGCGCGCGCGGCATCGATTCGATCCGGTTCGTCGTCTTGCCTGCTTCACTGCCTGGCTACATCGCCGGACTGCGGCAAGGCTGGGCCTTCGCTTGGCGCTCACTGATGGCAGCCGAGTTGATTGCGTTCTCGCCGTTACTCGGAATCGGGCTTGGGCAATATCTCAACCAAGGGCGCGAACTCACTGACATGCCTCGCGTGATTCTTTCAATCATCCTGATTCTGTTCGTTGGAAT
>JAHEXM010000315.1 GCA_023252115.1 Micrococcales bacterium
CAATTCGGCGACCATGAACTCGACGACACCGTTCTCTGAAGTCCGCGAACGGCGCATCAAATCAAGCGACAGTCCTTTTTCACCCCACGGCGAAAACGACAGCACCGATTGCAATGTGCCCTCGGCATCAAAAACCTCGACAAGTACGCAACGTCCGTCGAGGGGGTCGCCGAGGCGACCGAGTGCCATCGAGAATCCGCGCTCGTTGTCGGTGTCACGCCATTCATCTGCGACCTTGATCGCCTCGGCCATTTCGGCTTCTGGAATCTCGTAATGGCGGCGAACTCGCGAGGTGTAGCCGGCTCGTTCAACCCGGTGAACCGCCTGGCGTACGGCACGCATATGGCGCCCATCCAGTTGGAAGTCCCGAAACTCCAAAATCGCTTCATCGCCAAGTTCGATAGCGGACAGTCCAGCTCGTTCATACGCCTCTGCGCCCGTCTTGCTTGCACCCATGACGGCGGGGGCCCACGCGTGCCGACGAGCTTCTTCCAGCCAAGCCTCAATCGCTTGTGGCCACGCCTCCTGGTCACCGACTGGGTCAGCGCTGGCGAGACTCACACCCATGACGACGCGATAGGTGACGACTGCCCGTTTGTTCGGCGAGTAGATCGCGGATTTGTCGCGACGCGTCGCAAAGTAAGCAAGCGAGTCGTCCTTGCCGTACTCAGTGACCAGTTCGCGAATCTCGACTTCGGTTTCACCGTGGATGAGTCGTTCGTTGTGGCGAGGACGAAAGAAGACATACGCGGTCGCGATAAATGTCGCCGATCCGAGCAAACCAATGATCCACGCAATCTCTCGCGGCACACCCGGCCGAAACGTGCCACTGGGGCCGTTAAAGATGACATCGAAAAAACCGTGGACAACGTATGGAGCGCGCTGGACTCGATCCAAAGAACCTGCAAGGAATGTCAGGATTATGTAGCCGATCAAAATCGACAGCAGCAGGCCAACAACAAACGTCGCCGCAGCGCGCCAACCATTTCCATGTTGAACGATCGCAAAGAACTCACGGCGACACAGAAGCAACACCACGATGACGGTGAAGTTGATGAAGATCGGCACCAGCACCGCTGGGAAGACATCCGGAACATTGGCCCAGATCACGACCATGTAGATGGTCTCGACAACTTCCAGCAGGATCAGAAAGCCCCAGGCCGCGCGCTTCCGCTTCGCTAGCGCGCTGGCCAAAATGACCATGAGAACAACCCACGCCAGGTTCGGCGGGCCGGCGATAAATAGAACGTCGACAAGGCTTCGGACTGGTTTGAGTAAGCGGCGAAGAACTGGAAAGAGTGCGGTGAGGAATGCCAAGAACGCTACGAAATAGCAGACCCATGACATGAGTCGAGGAACTCGCGACTCCCAGCCAATGCCGGGCACGTACCGCCGCTCAGACACAACCTTTGGGGCATGTTCCGCCATTTTCTGCGGCGGATCAGCTACAACAACGTCACTCACAGCGCGAGCCTGTCATGGACCAGGCGAACTTGGCCCATTGAGTCACTCTGTGGAAGCACCGATTATCTACTGCTGGAGCTGCGCGAGGCCCGCAAAATTGTCCAACGACTCGGGGTTAGCCAATGCCTCGGTGTTGCGAACCGGCCTACCGTGCACCACGTCGGCCACGGCAAGTTCGGCTAGCTTTCCGGATCGAGTGCGTGGAATATCGGACACTTGAACGATCTTGCTCGGCACGTGACGCGGCGAGCAATTGGTACGCAGGACTTTGACAATCTGCTGGCGCAGGCTGTCATCGAGCGTGATCCCGTCAATCAGTCGGACAAACAGCACGATGCGGGTGTCGTTGTCCCATTCCTGTCCAATCGCCAACGACTCAGCGACTTCTGGGATTTGGTCGACCTGCCGATAGATTTCGGCGGTGCCGATTCGCACACCGGCTGAGTTCAGAGTTGCATCAGAACGACCATGAATCTGGATCCCACCGTTGGTTGTCCACGACGCAAAGTCACCGTGAGTCCACACGCCCTCGAATCGGTCGAAGTACGCGGCGGTGTAGCGGTTGCCGTCTTCGTCGCCCCAAAACTCCAGCGGCATCGAAGGAAAGGCCGCTGTGCAAACCAGTTCGCCATGCACGCCTGGCGAGTCATTGAGTGAAATGCCCTCTGTCGTCCAGACGTCCACCGCCATCCCGAGTGCAGCGCCCTGCATTTCGCCGGCGAAGACGGGTCGCGTTGGGTCACCGATCGTGAAACACCCAACGATGTCGGTCCCACCAGACATGACGGCAAGGTGCACATCAGACTTGACCGCCCGGTAGACGTATTCAAATCCCTCGGGTGAAAGCGGCGAACCGGTGACACACACCGTCCGCAAATGACTCAGGTCGTGTTCTACGCCCGGCTTGTCTCCGTTTTTGGCACACGCATCAAGGAATTTGGGGCTTGTCCCGAACAAGGTGACCTGTTCTTGCTCAGCGAGGCGCCACAGCACGTCGTTGTCTGGATGCAGCGGCGAACCGTCATACAACACAACCGTCGCTCCGCTCGCCAGCGCGCCGACAAGCCAGTTCCACATCATCCAGCCACACGTCGTGAAGTAGAAGACTCGATCTCCTGGTCGAATGTCGCAGTGCAGTTGGTGTTCCACCAAGTGTTTGATCAAGACGCCCCCGGCGCGATGCACGATGCACTTGGGAACGCCGGTTGTGCCCGATGAGTACAGGATGTAGAGCGGATGATCAAACGGCAGAAGTTGCGATTCCCCGCTGCTCGGGTCGGTTGCCAGCAGAGCCGACCCGACGGCAAGTGCATCGTCCAACGTCAGCACTGTCTTGCCCACGAGTCGATCAGCTAGCCCAGCCGTCGTTACCTCGCGATCAAACTCACCGTGCAGAAGCACTGTCCGCACTGACGGCAACCCCGCAGCAACTTCGGCGAGCCGGTCAATTCGGTCATGTCGCTTGCCGGCATAGACGTAGCCGTCTGCGGCCAGCAGTACTGTCGGGGCAACTTGACTGAAGCGATCGAGCACACCTGCGGTCCCGAAGTCTGGACTCGTTGACGTGAAGACTGCACCGATTCCGGCAGCGGCCAGGAAGACCACAACCGTTTCTGGAACGTTCGGCATCAGCGCCGCGACGCGGTCACCACTCTTGACACCCTGCGAGCGAAGGTAACTGCGCATGGCCGCCACGTCGGTTCGCAATTGAGACCAGCTAAGTTCGCGGCGAACGCCATCCTCACGCACAAATACAAGTGCGTTGTCGCCCGCGCCAACTCGATCGCCACCGTTC
>JAHEXM010000316.1 GCA_023252115.1 Micrococcales bacterium
CGCTTCGATTAGCGGCATCGAATAAGGCGAAGTCACGGTCTGAACTGACGGGACTGCTTCGACCTCTTTGACGAGTTTGTCGATCTGTTCTTTGACCTTCGGATTGATGACGGTTGTGCCGCCGGGTGCAAAAAGGATTTGCGCGTTGGAGTTTGTCGTGGCCGTCCCAAACTTGCTCGCCAACAGGTTCTGGGCTTTGGTCGAATCGGTATTCGGGAGACTGAACGAGTTGTTGTATTTGCCGGCGTGAGTGGCAGCGCCACCCACAATGACGACGAGCAAAATGACCCAGACAATAATCGCCTGCCACGGACGATTTACTGCCCACCGCGAAACCGGTCCCATTTCCTACGCTCCGCTCCACGACATTGCGCAATGTGGCGCTCACTGTAGGGCAGAAAGGCATACTCGTGCGCGTGGCAGAAGCACCCAAACAAGACCAACCACCCAGATGGGTGGCTACCGGTCCGTTGCTGCCAGCAGCGATGTTCGTTGCGACTCTGATCGCGGCTTTGAATTACCCGCGCTCGTTCTTGGCCTGGTTTGCTGTCGCCTTGTGCGCTCTGGGCACGATCGTGCTGGTGGTTCGCGCTCTACGCATCCGCAAGAAGTAGAAGTAGCTTTGGTCAGCGGCAGCCGGTCATGGTGGTGACGACGCGATCGATCGCACTCCGGATGTCGTCTTGAGATTGATCCTCAGGTGCCGAGTTAATGATCACCGAAAATAGCCTCGGCCTACCATCCGTCCCGTTGGCCACGCCCGACAGACTGAACACGTCATGCAGCGTTCCAGTCTTGGCATGTACTCGACCCACGGCACACTTACTGAACTTCGACTCAAAGCGCGACCCTAAAGTCCCGGTTTGACCCGCAACCGGCAGGCCGCCGCCGTAGTAGATGCTTGCAAGCTCCGGGTCGGTAGATCGTTACACCATCTTTGCTAACAACGAGGTGAAGAACGTGGCAGTCACCCGGTCTTGGCGCGACAGTCCACTGCCGTCATGCACGCTCACGCCGTCCAGCGGTATTCCGGCTTCTTGCAAGAGGCTTGTCGCTGCTTCGATTCCGCCAGTCCAATCTGGCGAATGACCGCTCGCGATTGCCACCCGCCGAAACAGAACCTCAGCAACGTTGTTTTCACTTTCCAACAACATCGTTGCTACTTGGGTAGATACCGGTTCACTGGCTTGGGCTGCAATTTCATTTCCCGAACCGCTCACCGGGCCAGCATCAAATTTCGCCTTGAGCAGTTTGGAGTTCATGGCATCCGTAAATAGGTGGGCTGCATCGAGCGCCGGTGTCGGCGAATAGTCGCCAAGGACACCGAGGCTGGTGACATTGCTTGCGACGCTGGGGATGTAGCCACGCGGCCATCCGTCTGCCCGATTCGCTGGACCGAACAATGAGTCGACAAAATGCACATGAACTACTGATCGGCACTCGTTAGCTGGCTTGGCACCGCAAGCCGAAGCGCCCAGTCGATTTGCTAATACCGCCGCCCGCGCACGCGCAGCTAGTCCATCGAGCGCGGCTTCGGACAGTGTCGGGTCACCACCGCCAACGATCGCAATGTGTCCGCCACCGAGTGACACCACCTTCGTCGTGACTCGCGCTTGTGGGCCCAATGTTCGAAGCGCGTTGAACGCGGTAACCAACTTCATGTTCGACGCGGGTAGTCGCGGGGTGTTGGCGTTTTCGGCGAACACGGTTTGGTGATTGGCCGCGTCGACAACGTTGATCGAAAAATTCGAACCGAAGACCTTGGGCTTGATCACACTCGCGATCCGTGCGGCGATCGCGGCGTCCTCATTTGCTGACGTTGGTGGCGCTTCGGCAGCACGGGCCGCATGCTTGGAGGAGGTTGGCGAATCTGAGGCTGCAGGAGCGCCCGAGGATGCCAAAGTCGGTGACGTCGTGGACACCAATGTGTAAATGAGAGCCATGGTGGCGGCCACACCCACCACCACGAATGACACATAGACCTTGCGCATGAAAACCCCGTACCGTCGTGATCTTTGGAAGATGCTACGTCGGGATTCTTGGTCGCGTGTCCAGTCTTGGCGAATTACACCCGATGCAGCTACTTGGGCCTTGCTATCCCGAGGCCGAGCCGCACCATGTCGCCGGCTGTCTCAGCACCCACCAGCCACGCGTCACCCCCGCGATGCTCCGCGAAGTACGTAACGTGCGCAGTCACCAGCCAATGCGTGCTGCCTGGACGGTCGCTGCCGGGTTCGCCGCGTTTCAAGATCGCCTCGAGAATGAGGTCAACCGCCTGGGTGAGCTCGTCTTCCACCAGCCGATCGACTCGGACCTGCGGAAGTTTGTCCACGCTCATGATCGTCCGACCCCCAGCCTGCGGTCTACCAGAGTCGAATGCGGATTTATCGCATCCTCGATCCGGTGCAGGTAACTAGACATCGGGGCATAGCGAAGTTGAAATGCCCTGCCTGGGCGTTGCAGCCACTTGACTGTCAGCAGAGCGTCGATTCCATCGCCATGCAGTGAAAGCTCGATATCGCCGTCAAACACCGGCCCGTCGACAACGTCTGCCAGCGAGTCTCGCCGAAAGACCGGGCGGACCGTATCTTCACCCACGGTCAATCCCCCGTGGACCGCTTCTGGATCGGCGTCCGCCCAGCGGAAAGTGGCCAACGCGTCGTGGATTCCATCCGGTCCCAGATAGGTGGCAAGTTGGGTGCTGACGAGTGCTACGGGCGAGCCCAAATACGCGTTTGTCGTCACGTGAGCCTCCAATCGGGCTACGAATTTGGTTAATATCAGCTAACAGTTTGCTATTCGATAGTCACATAGGCATCATTGGGGTGTCAAGATGTTTGCTGGGATTAACTCTTTCGGGAAGCAGGTGCTCGTATGACTGATGAGGCACTGACCCCTGACCTTGCAGAGAAGCTTGGGCGCCTCTTTGACACCATCCGGCGCCCCGACGGCAAGGAGTATTCGAACCAAGCAGTTGCCGAGGCGATTACTGCCGCAGGCGGCCCGTCGATATCGCGAATCTATTTATGGGAATTGCGCAACGGAAAAAAGACCAACCCCACGAAGCGACACCTCGAGGCTTTGGCAAATTTCTTCGAGGTGCCCGTTGCGTACTTCTTTGACGACCACCAGAGCAAGCAAATCGGAGCGGAACTGGAGCTCTTGGGGTCGCTGCGTAATGCTGGTGTGCGGAATATTGCACTGCGAGCCAACGATCTGTCGCCAGAGAGCCTCAGTGCGATTGCGGCGATGATTGA
>JAHEXM010000317.1 GCA_023252115.1 Micrococcales bacterium
GATGTACTTCAAGATCCAATAAAGCACCCTGCGCACCCCCTTCTGCCTCGCCGCGAAATCGCCGCATTGCATTCGTTTCGATCGTTGATCGGGCAACGCGACGTGCCTAGTGTCCCGTAGCTATGCCGCCACCCTAAAGGCACCCTGAAGGCGCGGCAACGTGCAGCAACCCAGATAGGCGTGACACGGGGGGTCTACCGCCCTAATGGCGGGTACATGCGACGATCAGGGGCAGAAAATCGCCGTCGAACATCATTGATCCAAGGAGCAACAGTGCCCTTAGTGCCAGGAGCCGATCCCTATTCACATAAAGGCGGGAAAGTTGGCGTTGTTCTGAGCCACGGATTCACCGGTTCACCAAAGTCGATGAAGCCGTGGGGCGAATATCTCGCCAAAGCGGGTCTGACGGTTGAGGTTCCGCGTCTGCCTGGACACGGCACTCGCTGGCAGGACATGAATGCGACAACCTGGCAGGACTGGTACTCCGAAATCGATCGGGTCTACCGCGAGATTGCCAAGAAGTGCGACACCGTTTTCGTCATGGGCTTGTCGATGGGCGGCTGCTTGGCGCTACGGCTAGCCGAAGAAAAAGGCAAAGGGATCGCCGGTGTGGTGCTGGTAAATCCATCCGTACACACGGAGCGATTTGACCGCCACCTGCTGCCGTTCTTGCAGATTGTTGTCCCTTCCTTTCCCGGAATTTCTAACGACATCAAGAAAGAGGGCGTCGATGAGGGCGCCTACAGCAAGATTCCGCTGAAGGCAGCACATTCGTTGTCGAAGCTGTGGGCCGTTACGAAGTCGGACATTACGAAGATCAACCAGCCACTGTTGGTGTATCGCAGTGTTGATGACCACGTTGTCGAACCGTCGAACTCAGCGTGGATCCTGGCTAATGTGGCCAGCGCAGACAAGGAAGAAGTCGTTCTTACCAACAGCTACCACGTTGCGACGATTGACAACGATGCCGAGACGATCTGGTCGGGCAGCCTGGACTTTGTCAATCGATTGACGGCGACGAAGGCTCAGTAGCGTGACTGACCACGACGACTACAGCGATCACGACAAGTTCGTTCCGCCACCAGGTCCGCCGATCAAACTCTCGTCGGACCCCATAACGGTTCTGGCGTGGATCGGTGTTCTGGGTGGGCCGCTGGTCATCGTGCTGGTCGGAATTCTCGCGTCGTCAATTCCGGTGCTACTTGGCGCGATCGCGACGATTGCTTTCGTCGGCGGGTTCGTCACTTTGGTAGCGCGGGCAAAGCCACGTGCCAAACAAGATGATGGCTGGGACGACGGCGCTGTTTTGTAGCTGTCAGCGCAAACGCGGACGAAATGTCCGTTACCCGGCCCGGGAAAGGGACGTTTCGTCCGCGTTTGCGGATGGTGTCACTGCACTATTCGGACGGGTTGACCGTCGAGAGATGTTGACCAACTCGTCGTATCTCGGTCGCCGCCCGAGAAGTTGAATCGAATTTGGAACCAGCATCCGTTCGGATCGGAGTCGGTGCAGGTGTAGTTGACCGGCAACTGCACGCGAATCACCTGAAGCTTGCCGTTCCACCCGTTGGCTGATGACACGTTGGTCAGCTGACAACTGGAGTTCAATGCTGATCCCGAGGTCGGCGAGCCGACAACGTCACCCATGCCAAGACAGTTGTTCAAAGTAAGCGGCGAAGTTCCCGCTTTCGCATCAGCTGGTGGAAGGATCGTGATTGTTCCCGGATTGTCGGCGTCACCGGCATCGAATAGCTTGATGTCCAGGATTTGTCCGGCGGCTCCAGGCCGAATACGCGCCAGATGGAATTGTGTTTGAGCAGAGTTCGAGTTGGTATAGATGGCCATCTTGCCGAAACCTGCAATTGACACCGCATCAGTCGTGGCAGCCGTTGCCCGCAACGCAAACCGGTTGTGACCGGACCACGCCATACTCGGGAAGTCATCAGTCGCCGAACTCAAATGCACTGAGTCACTCGTGCCGTATGGAAGGTTGGTACGCACTTGAACGTAGTAATCAGTCCCCACAGTGGGATTGCTGATGGTGCACAGCGTTGACCACTGTCGAAAGTCCCTGGCCAGTTCGTCGTTGTAAGCGGCGCCCTGTGTCTTGTCCAATGCCTTGGTGAAGTCGATCGTGTTCCCGAATCCCTTGTACTGCTTCGCGCAACCGGCATGCACAGGTGCATCAAGCGGGTTGCCGCTTGGTGAAGGGTCGCGAACGGCAAACGTCGTTACGGCCTTTGTTGCGTCCGCGTCGAACTCGTGGTCGCCGGTGCAATACGCGGTTTGGCCGGACTTGTAGCGATTGGCCGCGTCGCCAGCGATCGTCTCGTAGTCGTTCGGTTTGTCCTTCGCCCATGACGCGGGAAGGTTGGCGGTGCAGTTGTCGCCAACTTCGGCCATGATCGGATCAAACGCTTGGAACGTAATACTGGAAACGGGCTTGGTCACGCTGACTTTGTAGAAGTAACCGGATGGCGTGTAGTCGGTATTAGTTGATCCGTTGCATCCCGAGTCGCCAGATGCGCATCCACGCGTGGCGAACTGGTCACCGTTGGCTTTCGGCGAACCAGGGCCGGCAACGTTGGCCCAGAAGTCCGGTGTGGTGTTGCACGCACTGGTTGCGGGGGTTGCCGCACCGGTGGTTGGGTTGCCACCCGCGGGTTGATTTCCGAAGTAGTGACATGGACTGCCCATCGCGACAGGTCCGGCATAGGTCGCAATTGCCGAGCGCGTCAATGTCTGCTTGGGATTGCCGAACAAATACCCAAATGGGTTGGTAGTGGAACTCGTGATCGCAACCTTAAGCAACGTTGGGCCGCTAGCGATTGAAGCGGCAACGGTGGCATTGGAGTTTGTGGGATCGACTGTGGGATCCACGAAACCATTTTGTGAAGCGGTCTTCTTGGCTGTCACGGTGGCAGCCGACAGGCCGGTGGTAATCAAATCAACTGCCCCAGAAAGGGCGGCTGCGTCCGCTGCTTTTTGAAGTCGTTGACCCTGCCAGTACCAATTCGAGACATCGATGCCGAGCGCTGCCGAAGCGAGTAACACCGGAAGCAACAACAAAGCAACGACGACGGCAACCGCGCCCCGTTCATCTCCCTGTTCGGATCGACCTTGATCAAGGCGCCGCCGAAGTGCTGACCCAATTCGTAGGATCATGGTTTGCAAATTCCGGCCGTTACGCCATTTACTGCCGGAATCGGCTCAAATCGCATTACCGCGTGGTCTGTCATGTTGAGTGCGG
>JAHEXM010000318.1:0-999 GCA_023252115.1 Micrococcales bacterium
CTACGGAGTCGTCGAATTCGATGAGCAGGGGCAGGTACTTTCGATCGAGGAAAAACCGACCGAACCCAAAAGCAACTATGCCGTGCCCGGCCTGTACTTCTATGACAATCGCGTCGTCGAAATCGCCAAGAACATCCAGCCCAGCGACCGAGGCGAGCTGGAAATCACGGCAATCAATGACGTATACCTCAAAGCGGGTGAGCTCACCGTGACGGTGCTCGATCGAGGTACCGCATGGCTCGACACCGGAACAATCGACTCGTTGACGGCTGCTGGGGAATTCGTGCACGTTGTCGAGAAGCGGCAAGGATTGAAGATTGGCTGTATCGAGGAAGTTGCCTGGCGTCAAG
The DNA here is from genome assembly GCA_023252115.1 of Micrococcales bacterium. GTDB lineage: Bacteria > Actinomycetota > Actinomycetes > S36-B12 > UBA10799 > JAHEXM01. Next base: position 351 of record JAHEXM010000318.1, read on the forward strand.
GGTGGATCGACGAGGATCAGCTTGCGCTACTTGCGCAGCCGTTGCGTAAGAGCGGGTACGGGCAATACCTGCTCAACCTTTTGATCTGGGATCAATCGCCCGGGCCTCAGCGCTAGTCGCCGCAAGCAATTCTGACGGTAGGCTCGGCAAATGCAGATCACCCCGACCAAGATCTCGGGTTCGTTTGTTGTGACGCCGCAGGCATTCCCCGATGAGCGTGGAACGTTTTTGGAGTTATTCAAGGCACCGAATCTTGCGGCGCAGACTGGTCGCGATTTCACACTGGCTCAGATGAACTGCTCGGTATCTGCGCGCGGCGTTGTGCGTGGAATCCACTTCGCTGACGTATCGCTCGGACAGAACAAGTACGTCACCTGTGTCGCCGGTTCAATTCTTGATGTAGTGGTGGACATCCGGGTTGGATCCCCAACATTCGGGCAGTGGAACTCTGTGGTGCTCGATACCGGAGACCGTCGTGCTGTCTATGTGGCTGAAGGCCTTGGCCATGCCTTCCTAGCCTTGGAAGATGACTCAACAATCATGTATTTGTGTGGCGCAGCGTTTGAACCAAGCCGCGAACACGAGATAAATCCGCTCGACCCACGGATCGGCATCCAATGGCCGACTGATGTAGATCTGATCGTGAGCG
>JAHEXM010000318.1:1009-3243 GCA_023252115.1 Micrococcales bacterium
AGCCGGGACACTTCCAGCATTTGCTTCGTCCTAGCCCTGATTCGCTACGCCGTTCTCCCAAGCATCCGCCAAGGCTGCATCCCAATCGCGCATTGGACCGAGCCCGACCGTTGCCCACTTCTCATGACCCAACACTGAATACGCAGGACGAGGTGTCCGGCTCGGGTATTGGGCGGTTGTCACTGATTTCAGTCGATCTGTCGGCGCCCCCGCGAGTTGAAATACCCGACGGGCAAGCTCAAACCACGAAGTTTCACCAGCTGCTGTTGCGTGATAGCGACCGGCCGGTGCGCCAACATCGGTGACCTCGACGATTCGTTGGGCAAGGTCACGCGCCCATGTGGGTTGCCCGACCTGATCGCCCACCACTTGGACTTCGCCATCGCCATGAGCTAGCCGCGACATCGTCGAAACGAAATTCGGACCGTTGGCCCCGTATAGCCACGCGGTCCGAATTAGGTAGGAGCGATCGGCCAACCCCGCTTCGACGGCTGTTTCGCCAGCAGCCTTGGTCCGTCCATATGCGGTGCGCGGGGCAAGCGGCGCATCTTCGGCGTATGGAGTAATCGCCAATCCATCAAACACGTAATCGGTAGAGATCTGAATGAGCCATGAACCGTGGTCACTTGCAGCATGTGCGAGGTTTGCCGGTCCGCCCGCGTTCACTGCGTAGGCGGCGTCTTCATGTATTTCTGCATCATCAACTGCTGTCCACGCGGCGCAATTGACCACGACATCGAAACCCGCCAGTTGGTCGTGAACGGACTGCTGGTCTGTGATGTCAATCTCAGGGAGATCGAGCCCGGTGACATCTCTGTCTGCCAACACCTGGAGTAGTTCAGTGCCAAGCATTCCGCGCGATCCGACCACTAGCCAGCGACCGTCAGGCCTTGGAGTTGCCGGACTCATGGGCGACCGATCTCGCTAATGCGCTACTGCTCGAGAAGCCTAACCGCGAGCCGCAGTCTTGATTTTGCTCGTGAGGTCCGAAACCTGGTTGTACAGCGTCCGATCGACCTTAAGTCCTTCTTTGATCTTGCGCTCAGCGTGCATGACCGTGGTGTGGTCACGCCCGCCAAAGTGCTGGCCAATCTTTGGCAGCGAAAGTTCGGTGAGTTCCCGACACAGGTACATGGCGATCTGGCGAGCCTGCACCAGAGTCTTGGTCCGGGACGAACCACAGAGGTCATCAATGCTCACACTGAAATAGTTCGATGCCTGCTGCATGATCAAACCTGCAGTGATCTGTGGACCGTGCTGGTCTGCGATGAGGTCCTTGAGGACCAATTCCGCTAGCGATACGTCGACATCGGAACGGTTCAGGCTGGCAAAAGCTGTTACCCGAATCAACGCCCCTTCGAGCTCGCGGATGTTGGTTGCAATCTTGCTGGCAATGAATTCCAGGACATCCGCAGGCACCACGAGCTGTTCTTGCGCGGTCTTCTTGCGCAGAATCGCGATTCGTGTCTCAAGGTCGGGCGGCTGAACGTCGGTGATTAAGCCCCACTCAAACCGCGACCGCATCCGCTCTTCAAAGTCCTGCAGCTGCTTGGGCGGCAAATCAGACGTAACAACGATCTGCTTGTTGGCGTTGTGCAAGGTGTTAAAGGTGTGGAAGAACTCTTCCTGAGTCTGGACCTTTCCAGATAGGAACTGGATGTCATCGACCAACAGAACATCCACATCGCGGTAGCGGCGCTGAAAATTGGCGGCTTTGTCATCACGGATCGAGTTAATGAACTCGTTGGTGAACTCTTCGGAACTGACGTAGCGGACCTTGGCTCCAGCAAACAGGGTCCGGGTGTAGTGGCCGATCGCGTGCAGCAGGTGGGTTTTACCCAATCCACTGTCGCCGTAAATGAAGAGCGGGTTATAGGCCTTGGCTGGCTGTTCCGCCACCGCCACGGCGGCGGCATGGGCGAAGCGGTTGCTCGACCCGATCACGAAGGTGTCGAAGGTGTACTTCGGGTTGAGGCGGTGTGCTTCATCGGTCCGTGATGCCGGACCACCAGCACCGGGACGCGGTTGGTGATCGCGCACGTCAATGATGTGGCCGCCACCGCCTTGGCCCGGAATTTCGGGCTTGACGACGGGAATAGCTCCGGTGTCCAGCGCGTACGTGGCGTCGGCCAGGTGATCGGTCGTCTCATCGTCCATGCTGTGGGCGATTGTTGGATCCACGCTGACTTGAACGCCGACATCGCGGCCAAGCACTCGTGACAACGCCGAGACGA
>JAHEXM010000319.1 GCA_023252115.1 Micrococcales bacterium
CAAGACGTCGGTTGCCCGGTTGATGCCGTCGATCAACGAGTGGCGGCAACCATATTTGTTATCAAACTTGCTTTTGGTAACCGAGTCATTGACGTTGATCGCGGGAAACAGCAGCTGACCTTCACGCAACATCTCGTAGAGGCGATGAACACCCGTGGTGGTTTCTTCAGTCACCCCGGTGATGCCGTCGGCGATCTGCGTCCAGCGGTTGGGGTCTTCAGCGATTGAGCGTTGGAGCAACCCGAGGACGACTGCGAATTCTTCGGACTCCGCTCCAGCCGGGTCGGGAACCGCGCCAGCCTTCTCGTACTCCTTGCCTTTGTGGACCAACAGAGTCGCGTCGCCACCATCGTCCAAAATCATGTTCGGACCGGTGGCACCATCTGGCCCCGTGGGCCAACGCAGTACCTGCTCAGTGCACCACCAGTACTCCTCGAGCGTTTCACCCTTCCACGCGTACACCGGCACGCCCTGGGGGTTGTCGGGTGTTCCATTCGGACCAACCGCGATCGCTGCGGCGGCGTGATCCTGCGTCGAAAAGATGTTGCACGAAGCCCAGCGGACCTCGGCTCCAAGCGCTGTCAGCGTTTCGATCAGCACTGCAGTTTGAACAGTCATGTGAAGCGAGCCGGTGATGCGGGCACCAGTTAGCGGCTTGCTCTGGCCGTACTCGGTGCGCATTGCCATGAGGCCGGGCATTTCGTGTTCGGCCAGCCGAATTTCGTTGCGACCAAATTCCGCGAGCGAGAGATCGGCGACCTTAAAGTCGGGCATATCCGTCCTTCCGGGACTCATGGCGCGGCAAACCACGTGCCGCCTTGATTAGTAGTCAATCATGTGATGCATCGTGCCCGAGAGCACACCTTCCAATTTATTCCGGCAGCTTGTTTCGATACCGGTCAAGGTCGGGCTCAAGGTAGATGTATGTCGCAGTCGGCACGGCATCCCGGATTGCTCGCTCGGCAGTGTCGATTGCTGCAGCGATCTCGGCACCGGTGTCAGTGCGCGCAATTGCAATCTTTGCGGCCACCAGTAAGTCATCAGGCCCAACATGCAGGGTCCGAAGGTGAATAACGCGTTCGACGACCGGACTGGATTCCAGGGCCAGCCGGATCTGTTGCTCTTCCTCAGGCGCGGCGCTCTCGCCGACCAGCATGCTCGAAACCTCAGCGGACAAGAACAATGCGATGACGACTAGCAAGGTGCCAATGAACACTGATCCGATGCCGTCCCACACACCATTGCCCGTAGCGATGGAGGCGCCAATTGCAATTAGTGCAAACACCAGACCGATAAGTGCTCCGAAGTCCTCAAGCAGGACAACCGGTAGTTCGGGATGGCGCGACTCGCGCACGTAACGTAGCCATGACTTGCCACCTCGCGTGGTGTTTGCCTCACGCATCGCAGTGCGAAACGAGAAGCTCTCGAGGACCAGCGCAAAAAGTAAGACACCGATAGCCCATTCAGCATCGCGAATTGGCTCAGGGTGCTGGATCTTGTGGATGCCGTGCGAGATCGAGTAAACGCCGCCGATTACGAACAGAACGACCGACACCACAAACGCATACACGTATCGAACGCGGCCATAACCAAATTGATGCTCGTCGTCGGGTCGTCGCTTCGCGCGTCGCCCGCCGATCATCAGCAGGATTTGATTACACGAATCCGCCACCGAGTGAATTGCCTCGGACAACATCGAGCTCGAGCCGGTAACGGCAAAGGCAATGAATTTGGCGATGGCGATGCCGACATTCGCGATGAACGCAGCAATGATCGCCTTGGCACCGCCCTCGGTACTCATTGATTTCCCATGCGCTAATTTGCCGACCGGGCAGTGAACGCACTGGCAGTTGCACTCACTTCAACTTCGGGCTCTGCTGCCAAAACTGCTGCGGCCTGACCAGGAGCTAGCGTCAATGACTCTCCACCTCCAGTAACGGTGGTCGAACCAGAGACGCACAAAACCAACCGATAGTGGCCCGATGGATAAGTCGCCGTTCCACTGTGGAGCCACTGAACATCAAACGGTGCGTCGTGGGGTTCGTACGAGCGCAGGGATCCGCCGTTCGCGAGCAGTTGTGGCCCGGGCTGCATGAGCTGCGGCAGCAGTTGCGGTTGCAGTGCTTCAAGAGCTTCATCAACGGCGACAACTTTCGGTGTCAGTCCCAGTCGCAGGACATTGTCGCTCGCTGTCATCACCTCGACGCCGATTCCGGTGATATATGCGTGAACCACCCCGGCCTCGACGTAGACCGCTTCGCCCTCACTCATGACCAGTTGCCCCATGATCGATGCCACAAGTACTCCGGGATCACCGGGATAGTCACGCGCAACGATTGTCAACGCTTCAATGCCCGACGGATCGAGTCCAGCGGCCGCCGCTACAGCCGGTAGCCGCTCGTCAAGGTCCACCAATTCCTCGGCAGACATTCCCAACAGAATTCGAATTGCACCTTTGACGTCGCCGCTGCCAAGTAACGATGCTGCCTCTGCCGCGGTTCCGCCAAGTCCATCCAAAATCCCGATTGCAAGGGATGGCTCGCGCAGTCCTTGAAGTATCGAGAACGGGTACAAGGCAATCAGCATTTCGGTTTTGGCCAACGGGTCGGCTAGCAGCTTCTCAAGCGACGGATCCGCTTGCTGCTGAGCGAATCGAGCTTCAGCTTGGTCGGTCGGCGGATGGATCTGGATTGACAGCGGACGATCGGCCGCAAGTAATTTGACGAGCAGTGGAACATTTTCAACGCCAGCAACATCGGCCAGCGTCTTGTCCGGTGAATCGACTAGCGGGGACGGCCCATTGAGGTGAGCGCCGAACCACAGTTCAGCTTCAGGCCCACCGCTCTTGCCATCGTGCCAAGCGGCGAGTCCACCTGGAATCCCCCATGCGTACTGCTGCAATTTGCCAGAGATGCGGTACATGCCGGACTACTCCTTGGGCGCGATGGACGGACTAGCGATCATCAAGCGTGACGCCGAGTTCGCGTGCTCCGGGTGTGGGATCGATTCCCAGTGCAAGTGCAGCGTAGACACTCGCGAAGTCTGTCGGCCCAACCAAAGCGACCAATCGGTCCAGGGAATTCCCGGGCTCGGCACGAACAATTGAAATCGGCACAGCAGCGTCTTGGGCGACGCGGGCGCCACGATCGGCAAGCAATGCTGTTTCGGGATGCTCGGGCGAATCCCGCAACAGCACCAGGCGCAGACGAACTTGCGGCTCGGGATCTTCCACGCGATCA
>JAHEXM010000320.1 GCA_023252115.1 Micrococcales bacterium
TCGTCAAAGAAGGTCAGCGGTTTGTTCGTCGGGTGGTCACCGAAGACGAGGCGTTGGCAGAACTTTCGGACGAGCCTTACAAGTGCGAATTGGTTGGGATTAAGGGAGGGGCTGCCGACGAAGACGTGATGGAAGTCGGCGGCGCAGAACTCACGATCTACGACAACGTGCATGGACGAACCGGCGAACGTCAATGGGGTGATCTCTGCCGGGGTCCGCACATTCCTAATACCCGTTTGATTCCTGCGTTCAAGTTGATGCGCACGGCGGCTGCGTATTGGCGGGGTAGTGAAAAGAATCCACAACTTCAGCGCATCTACGGAACGGCGTGGGAAACCAAGGATGCACAGAAGGCCTACCTTCATATGCTTGAAGAAGCCGAGAAGCGCGACCACCGCAAACTCGGCACAGAACTCGACTTGTTCAGCATCCCTGAAGAAATCGGGTCGGGGCTGGCGGTCTTTCATCCAAAGGGCGGCGTAATTCGTCGCGCCATGGAGGACTACTCACGCAAGCAGCACGAAAAGGCCGGCTACGAATTTGTTTACAGCCCACATGTGTCGAAGGGGCAACTCTTTGAAACGTCTGGGCATCTGGACTGGTACCGCGAAGGCATGTACCCGCCAATGCATCTGGACGAGGAACGTGATGCACAGGGAAATGTGAAACGCAGCGGCGTCGAATACTTCCTCAAGCCGATGAACTGTCCGATGCATAGTTTGATTTTTCGCTCGAGGGGGCGTTCGTATCGCGAGCTTCCGTTGCGCTTGTTCGAGTTCGGGACGGTCTATCGGTATGAGAAGTCCGGAGTCGTTCATGGACTAACGCGTGCACGTGGATTCACTCAAGACGATGCGCACATCTATTGCACCAAGGAACAGATGCCCGGTGAGTTGGACTCCCTGCTCGGTTTTGTCCTCGACTTGCTTCGCGACTACGGGCTCAATGACTTCTACCTGGAACTGTCGACGCGAGACCCGGACAAGAGTGTCGGTACTGAAGAGGAGTGGGCTGAGGCAACCGAAGCGCTGGCTCGCGCGGCCCAACGACAGAATCTAGATGTCGTGCTCGACGAGGGTGGAGCAGCTTTTTACGGACCCAAAATTTCGGTTCAAGCGAAAGACGCGATCGGTCGTAGTTGGCAGATGTCGACCATTCAGGTCGATTTCCAAACGCCGCAACGTTTCGATCTGGAATTTCAAGCCGCCGACGGGACACGTCAGCAGCCGATCATGATCCACCGGGCATTGTTCGGTTCAATCGAACGCTTCTTTGCTGTGCTGCTGGAGCACTACGCGGGGGCGTTTCCGCCGTGGCTTGCCCCAGTGCAAGTCGTCGGCATTCCGGTTTCAGAAGCGCACGTTGATTACCTCGACGGAATTGTCGAACAGTTGCGCGATCGCGGTATTCGCGCTGAGGTGGATGCTTCAGACGATCGAATGCCCAAGAAAATCCGGACCGCGCAAAAACAAAAGGTGCCTTTCATGTTGATTGCCGGCGACGAAGACCAGTCAGCTAACGCCGTGAGTTTTCGCTATCGCGACGGAACGCAAAAAAATGGGATTCCGATCGATGAGGCAATCACCGTAATCGTTGATGCAGTGACAAACCGGGTGCAGGTCTGACATGGCTGCTGAATCCGACTTCGACCGGTTGTGGACGCCATATCGGATGTCTTACATCAAAGGCGAAGGAAAGCCAGAACATTCGGGCGAGGGAGAGCAATGCCCGTTTTGTCGCGCGCCGGGTGAGCAAGGTGAAGAAGACCTGGTGGTCGCAAAAGGCGAGACGGTCTACGCCGTATTAAACAAGTACCCATACAACCCCGGGCATCTGTTGATTTGCCCCTACCGACACATCGCGCTGTACGACGAAATGACCGACGAGGAGACAACTGAGTTCAGCGCATTTACCAAGACCGCTATGGCTGTCCTGAGCAAGACCTCGGTTCCAGGCGGTTTCAATATCGGGATGAACCAGGGAGCTATTTCTGGTGCCGGGATTGCGGCTCACCTCCATCAGCATGTTGTCCCACGCTGGCAAGGGGACACCAACTTTGTGTCGGTCATTGGCGGCACCCGCGTTCTTCCGCAATTGTTATCCCAGACTCGCGACATCGTCGGTGCGCAATGGCAGCTACAGATCCAGGAGAGCTGATGCTGAACAAGACAGGTGCACGCGGATTGGTAGCGCACGTCATTGATCCGGTGGCCAAAGGTTTGCTCAAGATTGGTTTGACACCGGATGCCGTCACTTTCATCGGCACAGCAGGCGTCAGTGCGGCGGCGTTGGCTTTCTATAGCCGCGGATCATTTTGGATCGGCACTCTGGTCATTGCAGTCTTCATCTTTAGCGACATGCTTGACGGATCGATGGCGCGGCAGTCTGGCAAAGGCGGCAAGTGGGGAGCTTTCCTTGATTCAACGCTCGATCGAGTGGCGGATGGCGCGATCTTTGCCTCGTTGTTGATCTGGTTTTCACGCACCGAGCAATGGGGTCTCGTCACTGCGGTAACCATTTGTTTGATTGGCGGTGCGGTGGTGTCGTATGCGAAAGCCCGCGCCGAAGGTCTCGGCATGGAATGCAACGTGGGGTTCGCCGAGCGCACTGAACGCATCGTGATTGTTTTGATTCCGACCTTCCTCGCCGGGCTTGGCGTCCCCTTCATTCAACCGATTGCGCTCTGGGTGCTCGCTGCGCTGACTGTGCTGACCGTCGGGCAACGAATGGTGCATGTGCGCAAGCAAGCGCTTGGACCAACTGCGGTTGATGGCGCGGGAGAAGCCGCGTGACCGCGCGCGATGAGGCAACTCTTGCCGCTTATTCAATCGGTTGGCGCGCCGTTCGGATGATGCCCGAGAAGACCGCGTATCGAACCTTCGACGTGATCGCCGATCGGTTGTGGAAGCGCCATGGGAACGGTGTGACTCAACTGGAAAACAATTTGCGCCGAGTACGCCCCGAGGCAACAGATAGTGAGATTCGCGAACTCTCACGACTGGGGATGCGCAGCTATTTTCGTTATTGGTGCGATGCATTTCGAATTTCGGACTGGAGTCCAGAGCGCATTGTCGGGACTTTCAAATGCGAGGACGAGCATTACTTGTCAGATGCTGTTGCTGAGGGCAACGGCGTAGTTATCGCCTTGGGTCACATGGGCAACTGGGATCACGCAGGTGGTTGGGGTGCCTTGGACATGGGCCCGTTGACGGCAATCGCCGAG
>JAHEXM010000321.1 GCA_023252115.1 Micrococcales bacterium
TTCGTTGCCAGGAATGACTGAGGACGCCAAGACGATGGTGTCGCCGTCACCAATATGAATCTTGTGGTCGCGGTTCGCGATACGCGACAGCACTGCCATTGGTTCACCTTGCGACCCGGTGCACACCAGCACGATTTCGTCATCGGGCAGTTCGTCGAGTTTGTCGACCGACACCATCAGGTCACCCGGCACCCGTAAATAGCCAAGGTCGCGGGCGACATTCATATTGCGCACCATCGACCGACCGACGAAAGCAACACGTCGGCCGTGCATCGCTGCAGCATCGATAATTTGCTGCACGCGATGAATGTGCGATGCAAAGCACGCAACGATGATGCGTCGTGGCGCGTTCGAGAAAACCTGATCAAGCACGGGTGCAATGTCGCGCTCGGGTGTGACGAATCCGTGTACTTCGGCATTCGTCGAGTCAACGAGGAACAGATCAACGCCCTCAGTACCCAACCGCGCGAAAGCGTTCAGGTCGGTGACTCGACCATCAAGTGGAAGCTGGTCCATTTTGAAATCACCGGTATGCAAGACCCGGCCCGCTGGTGTGGTGATTGCAACGGCGAGGGCATCGGGGATGGAGTGGTTGACCGCTATGAACTCGATATCGAAGGGACCGGCTTGACGTGTATCACCTTCACTCACGACATCCAGCGTTGCCGTGATTCGGTGCTCGCGAAGTTTGGCTTCAAGAAGCGCCAGAGTTAGTTGCGAACCAAAGATGGGAATGTCGGATCGCTCACGCAGCAAATACGGGACGGCACCGATGTGGTCCTCATGTCCGTGCGTCAACACGAGCCCATCAATGTCGTCGAGACGCTCACGGATGTAGTCGAAGTCCGGCAGGATCAAATCGACGCCGGGCTGCGAGTCCTCTGGAAAAAGCACCCCGCAGTCGACAACAAGTAGTCGTCCGCCGAATTCGAAGACCGTCATGTTGCGACCGATTTCGCCCAGACCGCCGAGGGCGACGATTCGTAGGTCGTTCTTGGCCAACGCGGGCGGCAGGTCCAACTCCCCGTGCGCGGGCATAGATGGCTTCACGCAGTGAAGCCTGGCACGCCACCGTCGGCTAAGTCGCGACGCAGCTGTGCAATTTGGTCAGGTGTCGCATCAATCAATGGCAGACGCAGTGTGCCTGCCGGCAGATCCAGTTCGTTCAAAGCGGCTTTGGTCAAGATCGCACCCTGAGTACGGAACAGACCCGTCGAGACTGGCTGCAACTCTTCGTTGATGCGCTGAGCGCCGTCAACATCACCAGTTCGATACGCGTCGATCATCTGCCGGAGCCGATCTGCCACCAAGTGACCCGTCACGCTGACAAAACCACTCGCACCCACCGACAAGAAAGCCAAGTTCAGGCCATCGTCGCCGGAGTACCACTCAAGATCCGTCTGTCGAATGACATCAACGACCGATTCAAGGTCACCCTTTGCGTCCTTGACCGCCTTGATCCGTGGATGGGCGCCGAGGGTGAGCAACGTCGGGGTGTCCAGCGGCAATCCGGTGCGGGCGGGAATGTCGTAAAGCATCACCGGCAGATCGGTTGAATCGGCGATTGTCGTGAAGTGCTTGATGACGCCAGCCATGGGCGGCTTGTTGTAGTACGGCGTCACCAGCAGCAATCCCTGAGCACCCAACTTTGCCGCTGTGGTCGCCAAGTGAATCGAATGCGCCGTGTCGTTTGATCCCGCTCCCGCCACGATCGTTGCCCGATCCCCCACTGCTTCGATCACCACCTGCAACAGCAAGGCCTTCTCGTCATCGGTGGTGGTGGGTGATTCGCCGGTCGTTCCGTTGACGACGATGCCGTCATTGCCCAGATCGACGAGATGGGACGCCAAGACCGCGGCCCCGTCGTAATCGATGCTGCCGTCGGTATGCATCGGCGAGACCATGGCGGTCAGGACCGTGCCAAAGCTCGTCATTTGTCCAGGTTACCTTCCAGAGTAATAACTAGGGGCCCGCCAGCTGGTGTTTCTGCTGGCGGGCCCCGAGTTATTGGTGCTGATGAGTGACTATCCGACGGCAGCGTGACGTCGCCAGATAACCGTTCCCACTCCCACCGCCACGATCAGCGCGATGAGTGCGAGCAAGTACCGCACGATGTTCTGCTGCTGCGTGTTAGCAGCTGCAGCCAACTGGATTTGGTAGGCACCAGTGGTGTTTTGAGCACCGGTTGCCTTGCCGTAAGGAATTCCGGCACCGGCTTCACCCATGGCCTGCGCGGCCTCAAGCTGAGCAACCTGCAAGGCGAAGCCAGCTTGAGCCTCTTCACCCTTGGTGACCAAACCACCAGCAGCCTTCGTGTTGATCTCGCCGACACCCTGTTGCAATTTAGGTGCGGCAGCGGCCAGTTTGCCAAGGCCGTCACTGAGCTTCTGCGAACCGTCAGCCGCCTTCGTGTAAAGGGCAAGCAACCCGGTACCTGGCTCGTTGACTTGCTGATCCAACGTTGCCAAACCGCCTGCCAGCAAAGTACTGCCGGCAATCAAACCCTTCTGCGGGTTTGGATCGTTGAAAGCGTCACTGGTGGCGATCGCCGTGGCGACTCCCTGAACCAACAGAGGCAAGCCGCCGATTAGTTCATTGACCGCGGCTTTTGCCGACACTGGACAGAGCCCCGAAATGCCGGTGTTGATGCAGGTGTTCAACAGGCCTGCTTCCGTCGCAATTGCTCCCGCAGTGTCTTTGCAGGTGCCAGTGCATTCGGCAGAAGTCACAAGCCCGCCAGCTTGGCTTGTCATCAAACCCAGGACGTCCGAGAAAGTCCCAAGCGAGGCTAGCAGTGTTTGCAGGCCGCCCAGGTAGGCCTTGTAACCGGCACTTTGTTGGGTTGCGGCGAGAGTGTCATTCTTGATGCCAGCTTGGAGTAAGCGGATTCCAGCGGCCAAACCAGCACCGCCCTGGTCAAGCGTCTTAACACCAGCCGCAAGTTCATTGACTTTTGGAGCAAAGCCATTGAGCTGCGTTGCCAATTCGTTGGCACCCTTATTGAGAGCGTTGATGCCTGTGATAGCCAGACCAATACCTGCGGCGAGTTGATCCAGCGCACTGCCCAATTCGGTTCCGGCTGTGTAGATGCCATCACCAGCTTCGACACCGCCTGCGAATGCATCCTTGGCCGTCTTGATTGCTGAGACGTCGTAGGGAACAACCGGCAAAATGGTCAACGAAGCCGCAGGCAACGTTCCGTTAGTGATCCGGCTTTG
>JAHEXM010000322.1 GCA_023252115.1 Micrococcales bacterium
ATCGGGTGACCGATCGAGTCGGACGAATCAGTGCACTGCCCTATGCCGAGGTGAAAAAGGCCCGAATGGGGGGCAAAGATCGTATTCTCAAGCTCGAGGATTTGCTTGAGGCGATGCCTGACGCCAAATTCAATATCGACATCAAGGACGATCACACACTCGCTCCTTTTTGCGATTTAGTTGAACGCCTCGACGTCTTGGACCGCATTTGTGTCGCCTCGTTTTCCGCCGGCCGCTTGCGCACCGTTCGCCACCGATTTGGCGCGGCCGTGGCCACCAGCCTTGGACCTCCAGAAGTCGCAGGCCTGATCGCGGCATCTCAGCTGGGACCGTTACGCCGCCTTGCCAGCCTGACGTTCCCCTCTGACGCGGTGGCCGTTCAGGTTCCAGAACGGCAGAACTTCGTGCCGATCGTGACTGATGCCTTCATTTCCGAAGCTCACGATCGGGGCATAGCCGTTCATGTCTGGACAGTTGACGACGAAGGAGACATGCATCGGCTGCTTGATATGGGGGTGGATGGCGTGATTACCGATCGCCCCACGCTGCTGCGCGACGTGCTCGAATCCCGGGGGCAATGGCCCGCGCCTGCCTAGCCAGCACCGCTGCGTGTCCTAGATGGGGAATGGGATACCGCCCCAAGTGGTTGAAATCTGTGTACGCAATACTGGGTTAGCGGTTGGGGGCCCGTCTTCGGCAGGTTTCAGCTGACTAAGCCAATTGACAAATTCCGAACAATCCGTTGGCACGGATTGGGTGCGGCATGCGTCACACCCAATAAGGAACCCTCACACGGCCAACGGGCCCGGAAGGTGGATTCAAATGAGCGACGGTGCACTGCGCGGATCTCGACTAGGCGCAACTAGCTACGAAACCGACACACACGTGGAGTTCGCTCCACGCCAGACAGTGACGTACGACTGCCCCGAAGGCCATGAAACCACCATGCCGTTCGCACTTGAGGCCGAAATTCCGGCACTCTGGGAATGTCGCTGCGGGGCCGAAGCCCTCATTCGCGACGGTGAGCGCCCCGAGGCCAAATACGTCAAGCCAGCGCGCACTCACTGGGACATGCTCCTTGAGCGCCGCACCACAGACGACCTTGAGATTTTGCTTGAAGAGCGCCTCGACCTCGTTCGTGCAGGTCGTCCAGCGCCACGGCGTCGCAAGACCGCCTAACTTCGAACTGATCCATCAATTGCCCCTGGCCTAGGCCGGGGGCAATTGCATTGGCGGATCATTCGGGTCTCGGCTGCCCGTGGGCGGCCCGTCCTTGGGATCATCCAGGTCATCCTCACGCTTAATCACATCTCCGACCACAACATCGCCGGGCACAACACGGGTGACGTTGACTCCATCGACATTTGTCGTCACGACTGACATTCCGCGGCGCCGCATGGCACGACTAAATGCCGCGCCTGTTCGCGCCCGGGTAAATCGGCGCACAAATGGGATCGTCAGTAATAGGCCCGCGACGTCAGTCACAAAGCCTGGAATGGCAATAAGTGCTCCGCCAAGAAAGAGCAGGGCTGAGTCTCCGACATCGCCCGCGGGCAGCTGACCGGTACGCGATGAATCTCGAAGCGACGCCGCTGCACTGGTTCCCGCTGCCTGCATGATTAGCAGTCCGCCGATCAGACCAGCTACGAACAGCACGAAAACAGCAAGCCAGCCGATAAACGAAGCAACAGCAGCAGTAACAAAAGCCTCAATGAAGACGTAGAGGAAGAATCCGATCAGAAACCGCATGTCACCAGCCTTGGTCGCGATTTGCCTTCATCGTGCGGATCCGTCGGCGGCCAGCTTTGCGGAATCTTTCGCGCGCGCCCCAAACCGTAACTTTCCAGAAAGCCTCATAGACGATGTTTCCGCTCATCTTGCTCTCGCCAATTTCGCGTTCGACGAATTCAATTGGTACTTCACGCACCCGCATCCCGCTTTGCATCACTCGATATGCAAGGTCGACCTGAAACACGTAACCCGCACTGCCCACACCATCGAGATCAAGCGCTCGAAGCGTGCTCGCTCGAAAAGCTCGGTAGCCACCGGTAGCGTCGCGCAATGGCATGCCAAGGGCAGTACGGGAATACCAGCTGCCGCCCTTTGAGATGAACTTGCGAGAAGCAGGCCAGTTGACGACTGATCCACCGGGCACCCATCGCGAACCCAGCACGAGGTCGGCGTTGCGCAACGCATCGAGCAGTCGCGGCAACTCCTCTGGTTGATGGCTTCCGTCGGCGTCCATTTCGACCAAGACGTCGTAGCCATTTTCTAGTCCCCAAGCAAAGCCAGCCAAATAGGCGGCACCAAGGCCTTCTTTGCCCAAACGGTGCATCACGTGGATGTGGTCGTCAGCTGCGACCAAGTCGTCGGCGATCTTGCCGGTTCCGTCAGGACTGTTGTCGTCGGCCACCAGGACGTGAATCTCAGGAATTGCCTTTCGGATCCGAGCCGTGATGAGCGGCAAATTCTCGCGCTCGTTGTAGGTAGGCAGGATCACCAGAATGTTGCCGAGGTCTGAAAAATCAGTCAGCGAATTCAGAGCCACCTCGGTTGAGGGCTCGTGCTTTGGTTCAGCTTCGGACACAGCCTGGCCTCTCGGTCAGTCGGGAATTACTGACCCTAGCTTCCCTGCTGCCCTCGTTGCTCTGGAGGATCTCCGTCGCCCCACCGCGCCGATCACAGTGGCGCAGAGGGCCGCGATCACGCACGCCCATTCCGGCCATGCTCCGACCCGGTCCGCAATAGTCAGCGAATCGCGTAACTGTACGGGCCGGACCAGGTCAGCCTGGGCATCGACAGGAACCGACGCCACGATGTTGCCGGCCGGATTCACCACCATGGTGATGCCACTTGTCGCGGCTACTAGAACGGTGCGAGCGTGCTCGACAGCTCGAATACGCGCCATCGCGGCCTGTTGGTCAAGCTGCGCCGTGCCACCGAAAGTGGCGTTGTTGGTCTGAACCGAGATCGCACGCCCGCCGCCAACCACTGCATCCCGCACGATGGTGTCTTCGGCCACCTCGAAACAGATGACATCGCCGATGCGCGCGGGCCCAAGCTGCAGAACGTTCGAAAAAGGACCTACCGCGAAGTCACGGGGCACTCGTTGATACCTGCCGATGATCGGCGTCAGCACCGACCGGAATGGCACAAATTCACCAAACGGGACCGGATGCCGCTTGACGTACTTTTGCCCAGGGCCCGAACCAGG
>JAHEXM010000323.1 GCA_023252115.1 Micrococcales bacterium
ACTGTGCGAATCGAATCGATCATCGCTAGCAGGGCAGTAGTGATCTCGGAATCGAGTTGTAGGCGACCGTTTCGCAGATCGTCAAGAAGCGCCTCCCCCGCGTGCGTCAGAGCCTCGAGTCGCTCATATCCAAGGAAACCGCTGGTGCCTTTGATCGTATGAATGGTGCGAAATACCCGCGCTAACAACTCCGGATCCGAAGGATTCAGCTCTAGCTCAACCAGATCACCGTCAAGCTGATCGAGGTTCTCGGTACTTTCCTCCAGGAAGGCCTCGATGATTTCCTGGTCATCATCGGTTGCCATTAGACCGTTTCGCTGATGCGGAACTGGCCAACTAGCGTGGTTAGTTCAGCTGCCAGTCGTGCCAGATCCTCGGCCGCACGTTGAGTGTCGGCAGCCCCTTGAGTGGTGTCGCGAGCTGTTGATGCAACGTCGGTAATGTTGCGCGCGATCTCGGTCGAGCCGGTTGCGGCCTCGCCAACGCTTCGACTGATCTCATTCGTCGCTGAGGTCTGTTCCTCTACCGAGGCCGCGACAATTATTTGCATGTCGTTGATGCGCGCGATCACGCCGGTGATTTCGCTGATTGCCGAGACAGCCTCTTCGGAGTTGCTTTGCATACTCACAATTTTGCGGCCAATCTCGTCGCTCGAGAGTGCAGTCTTTCGCGCCAGGTCCTTGACTTCATTTGCTACCACCGCGAAACTCTTGCCAACTTCTCCCGCCCGCGCGGCTTCAATGGTTGCGTTGAGGGCAAGCAAATTGATCTGTTCGGCTATCGAAGTGATGACTTTTACTACCTCGCCGATCTCGATAGAACTCTCTCCTAGTTTGACCACCGTCGCGTTGGCGCTCTCTGCAGCCGTGACAGCGGTAGCCGCGACTTGTGCTGCCTCTGTGGTGTTGCGCGAAATCTCGTCTTCGCTTGCACCAAGCTGTTCGGAGGCGACGGCTACCGCTTGAACGTTATGAGAAACCTGTTCGGCTGCAGCTGAAACCGACGCCGCTTGCGATGCCGTCTCCTCGGAGGCTGAACTCATTTGCCGACTTACCGACGACAGTTCTTCCGACGCAGCAGACAACGTGGTTGCACCCCGGTCGATGCCGCCGATCGTTTCGGTCATTCGATCAAGTGCCTCGTTAAGCGCAACACCCATCTGGCCGACCTCATCACGAGAATGTGTTTCCAGCCGATTTGTGAGGTCGCCGCCCGCGACGCCATTTAGCAGATCCACTGTGCGACGCAATGGCCGCGTAATAGATCGGCTAATGAAGAAACCAAGAACCAGTGCGAGGACCAGCGCAATTGCACCGGTTACCACGATGATCCACGTCGTTTGAGTCTTTGTCGTCTCATACGCTGCGTCCAGGGCGGTGATCTCACTCTGAAGTTGCGAGTTGAGTTGATCAATTTGAGCGCTCGAAGTGACATTGTCGGCATTCTCAGATTGGGTTGCCGCTTGGACTACCGCGGCTCTAGACGCAGCAGTGTTCTGGCGCAGCAGATTTATGATGTTCTGGGACGACGCCACTAAAGCGTTTTCCTTTTGTATTTCTGCATTGAGTAGCGCAGCCTGCTCCGGTGGAAGACTAAATGCCTGCAAGGCCTGTTGTTTCTTAGTCATCTCCGCGACGGCGGCTAGGAAGTCCTTACGCGCCCCTTGTGCGTCGTCAGTTGCTCCCGGCGTGCCGGCTTGTGCTCGCAAGACGTACACCAGTTGGAGCCCGGCAACTTCGGATGAAAGCTGGTCCAACCTTGTGCTCTGCAAGGCCACGGCCTTTGCGTCTGCTGCTTTCGCCCGGGCCTCGCCAAGACTGGCTAGACCCCACAGAGCTACGCCGACCAAAATCACAATGAGTAGGCAAATCGCGCCAAAAGCAAGCGCCAGTCGGCGCCCAATGGTCAGATTGTTCATGGCCGCACAGCATCTCTCGCTCGAGGTACACGCTTGTCTGTCGATCTTGGCAGAAGCAGATTCGGGTAGTGCGCTCAAAGGGCGAGTAAAACGGCTCCTATTGCGACGAATATCAAACCGGTCGTCAGCTCAATCGCTGGGTAACGCCATGAAATCGGTGCCTTGCAATCGCGGCACTTGCCACCGAGCGCTAGCCAAGAGATGACTGGGATGTTGTCGCGTAAGCGAATCTGGTGCCCACAGCTGCGGCATTTGGAACGCCCACCCATCGATTCACCGGCCGGTCGCCTGGTGACTACGACATTGAGGAAAGAGCCGAGGCAGACACCCAATACGAAGGCAAAAACCAAAATCAGGCAATCAATTGCTGCGGAGCCGAACACGATTGCCTCCTGTCGCTCACCAATCAGGGACTTACCGACCAGTTCAACACCGTGACGTTGCGAGCGCCGGCAGTTGGTGTGGCGGGCCCATCGGGTGAAAACGTGACGTTAGTCGTACCGGCTAGTTTCCACGGGCTCGCAGGCGCCGCCGAAGAACATGTCGAGCCGACCGGGCACGTATATGCGCGGAAGTAAACTGAGAATGGCGCGGCTGGTCCCGAGTCTGGGGGCAAACTGATCTGCGGCAAAGCCCCACGCAAGTCGGCATACAGAGTGCGAGTAACGATCCCGTCGCTAACAATCGGTGATGCAACAGTTGCACTCGTCATTTGAATATCTATGGGTGCCAGAGGCGTGTAAACAGTGCCTTGTACATACAAGAATGCCAATGCCGAGGATGTCGCCAGCACGGCACACGTCGTGTTGTTATTCGAGCCGACGTAGGGAACCTTGGTGATGCAGTTTGGCGTGCCACCAGTACCGCTAATGTCGGTACTCTCCGCGCGAACACTCGGCTGCGTCCAACTTAGCGTCAAGCTCATCGAGTTGAGTTGCTCGGTGATGTCGCGACTGTTGGTGCTCAAGTCCCCGGCAAAGACAATGGTTGCGCCGGTGTAGCCATTGGAATGGACCTGCGGACTCAAAGCGGAGAGCAAGTCAAAGCTATCGACGTTATTAGTGCCCGTCGCCGACGCGGTCTTGGTCAGAGCATTCGCCGCCAACGCAGTTCCACCTGTTGGCGTGACTGTCGTTGTGAGGGTATTTAGGTTGCCAGCCGAACCGTTGTTTCGGGTGGCGGTGGTATCGACGTTGAGGGTTGCGGCGGTCAAGATTGATCCGGCGGGAATCGCGCTCGAGGGCGCAAACCCGGTGAGGGTCACCTGCGCATTTTGCGTAACGTTTGGCGGTC
>JAHEXM010000324.1 GCA_023252115.1 Micrococcales bacterium
GGCATTGATGGTCGTTGACGGCCACGAGCTCGCGTTGTAGCCGGATGCATAGTCAAATGACTTGGTCGTCGAGTTGTAGTTGAACTTCACGCAGTTGCTTCCGCAGGTGGTGAATACCTTCACCCCATCTGAACCGGGATAGCCAAGGTTGTTGGCTTGGTACACCCAGACTTCCTGAATATTGCTCAGCGGCATCGCGGTTCCCGCTTTGGCTAGTGCTGCTGCGGCATCTGGGGCGAAGCTGGTAAGTCGCGGCTCGGAGGACGCAGTTCGCGCACTCGTGCGCGACGCCGAAGTCAACGAAACGTGATCGCGCAAAAGCATCGAGAATTCGATGATGCCAAAGAGGATGAGAATCAACGGCATCGCGACTAGTGCAAACTCAACTGCTGCTGCACCGCGGTCTTCCGACATGCGATGGCCTGCGTTCGCAAAAGCAGCCCGCCGATTGCACTGCGCTTCACGCAGGCGAGAACGAATGCTCTTTCTCATTGAAAATTTCCCCCCGGAAATACTTCCGCATTGTTACGTCCCCCCGGAAGTAACCTCCGTAAGTGTCGCATGCGAACCCATCGTCCGAAAGGACGAAATATTTCCCAACCGAATGACCGATCGCCTCATAAGCCTTGTCGCACAGCGTGTTTGCGGCGTCGCTGTTAGTGGCGTGCGAGGTCTGCAGCACCGACGAGTCCGGCATCATTGCCCAATTTCGCCAAGTAGATGTCAGGCATTGGGAGGCTGTCGCCGCCCGTGCGAGCTTGCTTGAAAGCTCGTTTGGTTGCACCCAGTAGCAATTCGTCGGCTTCGCTCACTCCACCACCGATGACAAAAACACCTGGATCGAGCAATGCCCACACGTCAGCCATGCCCATCCCCAGCCAACGAGCAACCGAGTCGAACGCGGCTAGTGCAACGACATCGCCTTCCTTTGCCGCCTCAGTGATGTCTTTGCCGCTGACACCTTCCGGGGTGCCATCGCCAAGTGCCAGCAAAATGTCGGCCTCATCGCGTCGCTCCGCAGCCAGCATCCGTGCCTCGCGAACGAGCGCGTTGCCACTCGCGTACTGCTCCCAGCATCCGCGATTCCCGCACCCACACAGGCGGCCACCAACCTCAACGCACATGTGCCCCATTTCGGCCGCGATGCCGTGACTACCGCGATACAGATTTCCCGCGATCACGATGCCGCCGCCGATACCGGTGCCAACCGTCACACACACCATGTGGTGGTGACCAACGCCCGCGCCATACCGAAACTCAGCCCACGCCGCCGCATTGGCGTCATTTTCAACTACGACCGGCAGGTGCACTTCGGCTTCGATTCCCTGGCGGAGGGGCTCGTTCTTCCAGCCGAGGTTTGGCGCAGTCAGGACCTTTGATCTTTTGGCATCAACGAACCCGGCAACACCAACACCTACAGCTTCAATGTCGTGTTGCTGTTTGAACTCCAGCACAAGCTCGGCAGTCGCCTTGACCACGGCGCTTGGGCCCCGACTAGGGGTCTCGCGGCGCTGCTGATCAAGGATGTTGCCGTCGTCATCAACCACGCCGCCAGCAATCTTGGTTCCGCCAATGTCGATACCGACTGTCAAACCCATGACTGGAACGCTATCGGTGCCAGCCCTGTGAGGCCCGATTTGGCGCGGTTTCCGGCCGGATTTGGGTGCTATTCGCGCGTGTTCTCAGTCGAGGTCAATGTGCTCAACACGTGAACCACGTGCCGAACTGTCTGCCCAAGCATCAATCGCGTTACGGACCACGACAGTGAACGCAGACATCGCCTCGGCCACGCTCTCGGCAATCTCTGGCTGGGTTTCGCGCAAGAACTCCATGCCGAGACACACAGGGCACTCGTCGCAGATGACGTAGACCTCGCCGTGTTCGGCATGGTCATCCCAGCCGGCGTCGTCCTCAACGACTTCAACTTCGATCACTTCCGCCTCGGGCTGCGCTTCATCGCCAGGTTCGGCTGTTCCACGCCCCGCGGTCTGACTGGCTTTTGTCGCGGCCGCCTTGACTCCGCCAGCGGTTTGGGCAGCGAACCCACGAACCACCTCCGCGAGCCCGGCTCGCGATGCGAAGTCGGCTAACGCACCTGCCAGCTTGGCCGCTTCGTCGGTCGCACTTCCAACAGCGTCGGCATGTGCGGCCTCGGGATCACTCGGCTCGTGCCACCAAGGACCGTTGCCGCCGGGAGTTGGCTTTCCCTGCTCCTCGCCGGCCGGCGGTTTCGTGGATCGGGCTCGGGAAGTCTTTGGCCTGCTTGTCCGTGGCTTTTCTGTCATCGCCGTGCCTTTCGATCCCGGTTTGAGTCGAATCGATTCGTATCGAAATGATGCGACTCAAAATCGATGTACATAATCCCGTCTTCGAATTTCGCTTTCTTGATTACCGAGCGGCGCAACGCACTCGGCAGTGAAATCACTCGACGATGCGGCCCAACGGTCACGACCAATTCGTCGCCGCGGC
Source organism: Micrococcales bacterium (assembly GCA_023252115.1). Taxonomy (GTDB): domain Bacteria; phylum Actinomycetota; class Actinomycetes; order S36-B12; family UBA10799; genus JAHEXM01. The sequence goes on from JAHEXM010000324.1 coordinate 2,470, forward strand.
GAGCAAGATCGACCTCTCCCTTCGCTGCCAACGGCAGTGCCAGCGTCAATCGGTACACATCATCAACGCGTTCGATTGACATTGGGTCCGGCACGTCGGCAATTGCCAGCGGATCATCGTCGCCGTACAACTCATCGGCCATGCTGAGTACGCCTGCAATCCCAACAGGCTCAGTGGATTGATACGTGGATCTCCAAACCGGTAATGGATCAACGTCAGCTTCAATGTGAGTCAGCTGCACCGCTTGCGCAGCAATCCAACCTGCTCGCCACTCATCGGCACCATCGAGGGGAAACATCCGATTCACCACGACGCCGTCCACCCGATATCCGTAGAGCGACAGCGAGGTCAGCGTGCGCCGGGCTTCGGCGACAACGACGGCTTCTGGGGTCAGCACTAGGCGCACCGATGAATCGGGTCCAGTCAAGATCTCGCGGACGTCACTCAGGTCATCGTGGAGTCGTTCAATAGCGTCCAAGACTTGATCTCGCGGCATCGGAACTCCGCTGGCGCGACGCAGGATTGGGCGAAGTACGCCCAGAACCCGGCGCTCGTGTGGCCAGATGCGATCCATGTACCAGCGCAAGGCTTCGGGCAACGACAGCAATCGAAGAGTCTCAGCGGTCGGCGCGCAGTCCAAGATGACGACGTCCCATGCTCCGCTACGGACGCGATCGCGTACTTCTAATAGCGCCAGAACTTCCTCGGCGCCGGGCAGGACGGTGAGTTCTTCAG
>JAHEXM010000325.1 GCA_023252115.1 Micrococcales bacterium
CCGACGCTTCGGTGCGAGACGGCCTTGCCGAAGCAAGAGTGGCGTGGCCAGTTCTGCTGATGTCGCTCGGCGCCGGACTTGTTTGGTTTGCCAATACTGCGATCGGCATCGCATTGCCCTCGATAGCCGCCGATTTTGGTGTCGGTCTTGCACAAGCGCAGTGGACCGTCACTACTTTCACTGTGACGATGGCTTCGTTGCTCATCGTCGGCGGCAGACTGGGCGATACTCACGGCTACCGCAAGGTCTTCTTGATCGGAATCGCGATCTTCGCGACAGGAGCGCTGGTTTCGGGAATCGCGCCGAGTTTCTGGTTCTTGGTCATCGGCCAGGTAGTCATGGGTGTTGGTGGTGCTCTGATGCTGCCATCAACACTGTCGATCATTTACGCCAGCGTCGGCTTCCACCAACGCGGAATCGCGATTGGCGTCTGGGCCGCCTTCGTCAATTTCGGCTTCGCCATGGGGCCGGTAATTGGCGGCACTCTGACGAGTGCACTCGGGTGGCGGTGGATCTATTTACTAACCGTCCCCGTGCTCGTGCTAATGGCCGTCCTGACAGTACTCAAGATTCGGGAAAGTCGAGGAATAAAGATTCCCCTGGACTACATCGGGGTGGCTTTACTGGGTCTGTGCCTCGTTGCGATGGTCATTTCGCTTTCGTTGAGCTCGACGCTTGGCTGGGCGCAACCGCAAATCGTCATCCCGTTGAGCGTCAGCATTCTCTTACTCGCCGGTTTCGTATTCTGGGAGCGAAGGTGTCGCGCCCCATTGGTTCGACTTGAAGTCTTTCGCGACTTTCGGTTCAGTACCTCAATTACGCTGAACTGGCTGTCAAACGCCGGGATTGTGGCGTTCTCAATTTTCACACCGTTGTACCTCACCCTGGGCCTTGGGTACCCGACTAACCAAGTCGCCCTGATGTTTATCCCGAACAGCATTGTCATGACCGTGTCACCGCTGGTTGCAGGATGGCTACTTGGGCGCATTGGTGTGCGATGGCCACTCTTCACGGGGCTGCTCACCATGGGAATAGGCGTACTGCTACTCGGACTTGCAGGTTCCCACGCCAACTATTGGACCGAGCTATTCCCGGCCTTCGTGCTCATCGGGTTCGGAAACGCCTTTGTGCTGACGTCTGTATCAGTCGGCGCCCTTAATGCGGTCGAAACGCAGGACACCGGAATGGCGGCGGGCATTTTGAAGACATCGAGCATGATTGGATCAACGTTTGGCACTGCAGCCGTCGGTTCGTTGTTTTTCGCGCTCTTTAGGCCAATCCTTGATTCTGATCTGGATGCCGCGCACGTTCCTTTGCATCCAGATCAGCTCCAACACGTCAGAGGACTAGCGGCAACTGGGATTCTCAAGATGGAAGATCTGGCGGGTTTTCCTGGCGCGGTAGCAAACATGATCATGAACGCGGTCCGACTTGCCTTCTGCAGCGCATTCTCACTGGTGTCGATAATCATCGCCGGCCTTTTCGCGATGGGCATTGTCATGGGGCTCGCGGCTTTCCGTCCAACCTCGGGTCGTGGCAGAGGACATCGATTGGGCTCGAGCCACTCATGAGTCAGTAGCAACGGATGAATTTTGTCGACGAAGATGAGCCATCTGAGGTGAATCCTTGGATTCCCCGCCCAGCCTTGCAAATAATGAAAAGCGTGGCTCTTCGACGTGCGCAAGTTATTACGGCCGGTTTTCTTGCGCTTGTTTGTCTTGCTGGTTGCGGCCCGATTTCGAACAGCGCTCTCGGATCCGCAAGCCCGCCGGTGGCTGTTGGATCGGGGGGCGACGCCGCGCCCGGTCAGGTGCCATCGACGTGCGGCATTGGGGAATTGATTCTGATGGCTGGAAGTGTGGCTGCGGGACTGCCCGCGCACGGCCAGACGCTCAATGTTTCGGATTCTCCAGCTCTGTTCGCGAGCATAGGTTCCAAGTACGGTGGTGATGGTCGGACAACTTTTCAAGTTCCTGATATGCGTCCGTTTGAGCCGAATGGCACGACATATTCAATCTGTGACACTTCCGGCACCGGTGCTACTGCGCATGGTTGCTACGTCGGTCAAATCCGGACCTGGGCGGGCACCGACGAATCGGGAATCGATGCCGACGGAAGGTCCTATCAAGTTGCGGGTAACCAGTGGCTCTACTCTCAGATTGGTATCCAGTACGGAAGCTCTGGGCAGGACTCATTCAATGTGCCGAACCTCAGTTCTGCCCCGCCCCTGGACGGCATCCACTACACAATTTGCGACAACGGTGTCAGTCCTAACGATGGCAACGGTTACACGTCTGCAATACCTGGGCTGTACACAAGCGAGCTAGTCTTGGCCGCGAATATGCGCAATGTCGACGCGGCCGGCCTTGCCCCGGCAGGTACATCGTTGCCGCAGGCAAACAATCAAGGCCTTGAGGCACTCATAGGAACGCGATTCGGCGGCACGAGTGAACAATTCGAAGTACCGCAGTTAGCTGCCGAGACTCCGCAGTTGATGCACTACTACATCGTCACAGGCGGCGAATTTCCTCCACGACGGTCCTGATACAAGCGTCTCAGACGGAGTAGATCCCATCGATAACATCGATGTGGTTGGCTTCAACGATGTTTCGCTTGACCTTCATTGTGGGTGTGAGTTCGCCTTCCTCAAGACTGAGGTCGCGCGGCAAAATCACAAACTTTCGGACTTGCTGAACTCGTGCCAAGGTGCTGTTTGCTTCGTCGACTGCTTCCGAAATCAAAGACTGGACTTGCGGGGACTGGGTGAGTTCTTCGTACGACGCACCCGCCAAACCATTCTCGGCTGCCCACGGAGTGATCGTTTCCTCAGAGATCGTGATCAGCGCAGAAATGAATCGACGCTTGTCGCCGATCGCGACTGCTTGACTAATGAACGGTGAACGCATCAGCAGCATCTGAATGTTGTTGGGCGCGATGTTCTCGCCGCCGGCCGTAATGATCAAGTCTTTCTTGCGCCCGGTAATCGTGACGTATCCAAACTCGTCGATTGAGCCCAAATCGCCAGAGCGCATCCAGCCGTCTTCGAGGGCTTCCGCGGTGGCCTCAGGGTTTTTGAGGTAGCCGCTAAAGTTTGCACCCTTGATCATGATTTCACCGTCATCGGCAATCTTGACTTCAACGCCGGGAACGGCTCTGCCCACTGTGCCGAGTTTGGCTGCGCCGACTGGGTTTG
>JAHEXM010000326.1 GCA_023252115.1 Micrococcales bacterium
GTTGTTGGCGTCGTGACACGGTTGAACGAGTCCGAGATAACACCGACGGTTACTCCCGTGCCATCGACGTTATAGGTGGTGCGCGCCAAGGCCGCACGTAGTTGCGAATTGGCTTCCGATGAGATCGGATCGCAGCCAGCGGCGACGCCGCTGGCCTGGACCACACCGTCCCCGGTTGCGCGCGCGGATGCGATCTGTGGTTCGAGAACTTCTTCGACTCCCTGCACCCCGGGCGCCCGCGCAACTGTTTGGAGTCGATCAAGAGCGACTGTTGCCGTGACAGTCGAGAAAGCGGGTGCGACTGCCATGATGTTCGCCCCTGCATTCGTCACTGCTCGCAGTGTTGACGAATCAGTGTTGGCCACTGGTATCGAAACTCGGACGCTGCCGCCTGGCCCTCGAAACAGGCTGCCTGCACCAGATGTCGGCAGACTCAGCGCTTCGGCCTGCTGGGTATCGGAGAGCTTGCGCAGTGCTGGTGAAGCTAATTGGGCGAGCCGCGACGAGACGCCGTGCGGTGGATTCTTGGCGACGGCGACCCTCGCCGGGCCAGCCGGTCTGGCTGGCCCTGGGGCCACAGCCCTGGAGCTATGCGAAGACGGGGGTATGTCGGACGTGTGGTTCGGCTGTGCACCGGCGGGCGCGCTATTCGTACCGGAATTGGGCAACGCAAGAGTGGCCAGCACAAGTACGGCCAAACCAAGCGGAGCCCCGACCACGACAAAAAGCCACCATCGGAAGTTCCGGGGCGCACTCGCCCGGTCCGGTGGCACAACAGGCTCCTGCATTTGTTGCTCCGGCACCTCTCAAGTCTGTGTTGGCAGCGTCAATCAGTCGATCGAGAGATTGACCCATTCGGCCGAACGGGGCCAACATGCGTCGCGTTTGAGCAATTGCGATGCAAACCTGCAGATGCAGGTCGTCACTTGAATTTAATCGATTTTGGCGCCAGCGTCTTTGTCTATGAAAAACAGAGTCTTTTCGATGCCTCTCGCGGCGCCGGCCGGTGCTTCCTCGGCGGGAAGGCCTGACGTTGCGAGTTTCACGGCATCGGCTTTGCCAGCTCCGGAGGCAATGAGCCAGACCTGGCGGGAATTAAGGATGACCCGTAGCGTGAATGTTGTACGCAGTGGCGGTGGCTTGGGGGAGTTGCGAACTGAAACGACACTCTGTGGTTCGTTCATCTCTGTGCGCCCTGGAAATAGCGAAGCTACGTGGGCATCTTCCCCGACCCCGAGGATGCAGACATCAAACAACGGAATGTCATTGCCCGGCTCGGCCTCTGCTTTGAGCACGGCGGCGTAGGAAGCAGACGCTGCATCGAGGTCATCGCCAGCCGGCCCGTCAAGTCGAGGCATTGGGTGCACCTTGCCGGGATCTACCGCGACATGATCAAGTAAAGCCTCGCGGGCGCCAGTCTCGTTTCGTTGCGGATCGCCTTCGGGCAGGAACCGTTCGTCGGACCACCAAAAAACGACACGTCCCCAGTTAACCGATCCGCAATCGGGCGACGCTAGAACGGCTTCCAAACCGGAAGTTCCGCCGCGCCCCCCAGTCAAGCTGATGTGAGCGTCACGTCCTTGCGCTTGGGCTTCTTTGATCGCCGCAATTGTGCGTTCGCCAACGTCGGATGCCAAAGACGCACCATCTGGATGCCGGATGAGTTCTTGCTCGCTGCTCACGACTTTGCCTTCTTTCGACGGAGGGGACTCTTTGATTTCGATACTGATCCTGGACTGTCGAGATGGTTCAACGCTTGTTCGTAGATCTCGTCTGCGTCAAGCAGACGCAACTCTTCGGTGATGTTGTCGCGCAGCTCGCGCCGATGTAGCGGGATTTGACGCGGCGGAGTCTCTGGTCCTTTCAGTTGTGCCGTGTGGCCGTCAGGGCGCGTCAGGGTGATGTTGCCACCTTTGGTGGCGACGGTGATTCCGGTGATGCCGGGCCCGCGCGTGGACTTCATGGTGACCGGGACACCTAGCCGCGCGCGCAACCACGCAGCCAACAACGGCGCACTCGGATTATTTTTCTGCGCAGACACCTCGGCCGACACAATCGGATCAAAGGGCAGGTCCAAAGCCGTTGCCAGCATCGAACGCCATGGCGTCACGCGCGTCCAAGCGAGATCAGTGTCGCCAGGCTCGTAGCTTCCAATGCGCTGAGCCAACGCCGTAAGCGGACGCTTTTGCGCAGCCGCATCGGTGATACGTCGCTGTGCCAGTTTTCCGACGTCGTCTTGTGATGGAACCGCAGGTGCCTCACCAGGCCACCATGCCACGACCGGCGTATCCGGAAGCAAGAGCGGCAAGACCACCGATGCCTGCTGGTTTGCCAAGGCGCCATGAAGTCGCAGCTTCACAATTTCGCCAGGACCATTGATGTCGCCAACATTGACCTCGGCATCCAGTCGGGGTTTGCCTCGGCCGGGTCGCGGGATAACAACCAGAATGCGGCAGGGATGTTGCCCGGCCGAATAGGCAGCTGCCCGAGTTGCCTCTGATTGCGACTGTTCGCTCGCGATGATGACCAGAGTCAGCACCATGCCCGTTGCGGTCGAGCCCAGTCGATGCCGCTCAGTTGAGATAGCGTGATTGACGTCGGCCGCAGTGGTGTTTTCGATTCGCAGTGTCATGGTCGGCGCCAAACTCGTCCATCACGCGCGAGCATTTCATCGGCTTCGACCGGACCCCATGTTCCAGATTCGTAGGAATCAGGCTTCCCGTGCGCAGTCCAATAGTCGAGTATCGGATCCAGGATTTTCCACGAGAGCTCTACTTCGGCAGTTCGGGGGAACAGCGGTGGATCGCCCAGTAATACGTCCAAAATCAGGCGCTCGTATGCCTCAGGGCTGCTTTCGGTGAATGAGTCGCCGTATCCAAAGTCCATCGTCACATCGCGGACTTCCATCTGCGTGCCAGGAACCTTTGATCCGAACTTCATCGTGATGCCTTCGTCTGGCTGGACGCGAATCACCAAGGCATTGGATCCGAGCTCCTCGGTATCAGTCGAGGCGAACGGTAAATGTGGCGCGCGTTTGAAGACAATCGCGATTTCGGTGACCCGGCGGCCCAGCCTCTTACCGGTGCGCAAGTAGAAGGGCACACCTGCCCACCGACGAGAGTCAATCTCAAGTTTGATGGCCGCGTACGTATCCGTCTTCGAGTTTTGTGGAATGCCA
>JAHEXM010000327.1 GCA_023252115.1 Micrococcales bacterium
GTCGCGACGCTAATTCGTAGCTAGACTTGCCACTTAACCCGATGATCGTTTTATCGCAGTGGGGGAAGGTCGCAGTATGAGTCGCGTTTTTTGGCTGGGCGTTGGAGCCGTTGGTGGGGTCGTCGTCTATCGCCGCAGTCAGCGTGCACTTGATCGGGCGAAGGAGCGTGGCTTCATTGGCAACGTTCAGATCGCCGCTGAGGCAACCTCGGCAGTAGCCCAAGGCGTCGGCCGCGTGGTGGCACTCGGCGCCGCTAGCGTGACTGACGACGAGGTTCCGAGCCGCACGCTGCGTTCGGTTCAGGTCACCCCAGTAGTTCGCACACCCGTATCGCGCCGCCAGCACGGGATTCCGGCTACGGCTATGAAGCTCGATGCATTGGCGCCAGTGGTCGATGTCCGCGATGGTCGACAGATTCGCAGCGACGCCGCCGGATAGGCGTCTCTTGCGCTTATAACCGCCCGATAGGCTCGCGGGCACGGCTCTGCACCCCAATTGCGCCGTCCGCCAGCATCCCGGGAGCACATACAGCATGGAATCCGTCGAGATCCGACGCCGCTTCCTCGCGTACTTTGCGGATCGCGGCCACACCGTGATTCCGAGTGCCTCGTTGCTCGCCGACGACCCAACTCTGCTTTTTGTCAACGCCGGAATGGTGCCCTTTAAGCCGTACTTCCTCGGTGAGGCACCGGCTCCTTATCCGACGGCTGCCAGTGTTCAGAAATGTGTGCGAACCCTCGACATTGAAGAAGTCGGTAAGACCACACGACATGCCTCGTTTTTTCAGATGTGCGGGAACTTCTCTTTTGGCGATTACTTCAAAGAAGCCGCAATCCCTTATGCCTGGCAACTGCTAACGGCATCGCAGTCCGACGGTGGATTTGGATTGCCCGAAGAGAAACTCTGGGCCACCGTCTACGAAGATGACGACGAAAGTGTCGAGTTGTGGAAACGCCTAACGGGCATACCTGACGAACGTATCCAGCGACGTGGCATGGCCGACAACTTCTGGTCGATGGGTGTGCCAGGCCCGTGCGGTCCGTGCAGTGAGATCTATTTCGACCGCGGACCGGATTTCGGTCGCGACGGTGGGCCAATTGCCGACGAAGACCGCTACTTGGAAATCTGGAACCTCGTGTTCATGCAATATGCGCGCGGTGATGGTCCTGGCAAGGAGGGCTACCCAATCCTTGGCGAGCTGCCCGCGAAGAATATTGACACTGGTGCGGGACTTGAACGCCTCGCCGCAATTTTGCAAAGCGTTGACAACATTTACGAGATCGACACGACTCGGGCAATTTTGAATACGGCCGTTGAGATAACCAGTCGTGCCTATGGCGCCGATCCCGGTGACGACATTGCCCTTCGAGTGGTTGCTGACCACGCCCGAACGTGTGTGATGTTGGTTGCTGACGGTGTTGTGCCGGCCAACGAAGGTCGCGGATACGTACTTCGCCGACTACTTCGGCGGACCGTCCAGAAGATGCGACTGCTTGGTGCGCGCGAAACTGTTATGCCTCAACTCACCGCCTCGGTGGTGGCTGCCATGAGTCCCCAATATGACGAACTCTCGATCGAGAGTGGTCGGATCACCACCGTGCTCGGAGCTGAAGAAGATTCGTTCCTGCAGACCCTCAAATCAGGCACTGCCATTTTCGACACCGCAGTAACAAAGGCGCGCAGCAAGGGCGGCAATGCGCTGTCTGGCGATGAAGCGTTTGCCCTGCACGACACGTATGGGTTCCCGATCGAACTGACTCTCGAGATGGCGTCAGAACAAGGTCTGGACGTTGACCGTGACGGCTTCAAGCGGCTAATGAACGAACAGCGTGAACGTGCAAAGGCAGACGCACGCGCGCGTAAATCGGGGATTGCCAACACCAATGTGTATGGCGAGATCCGCGAACTCGCTGGACGTACCGAGTTCACCGGCTACAACGACTCGGTCACGGATTCCACCATCAAGGGAATCCTTGCTGACGGAGTCAGCGTTGATAACGCGGTTGAAGGCGACAGCGTTGAAATTGTGCTCGATCGAAGTCCGTTCTATGCCGAGGCTGGCGGCCAACTCGGCGATCATGGCCGAATTACGTTGGCAAACGGTGCCGTGCTGGAAGTGTTCGACGTGCAAACGCCTGTTCCGGGGCTATGGATCCACCGAGCCACTGTGACCGAGGGCGAAGCAGTGGTTGGCGCCGACGCGATAGGTGCGGTCGACATCGAGCGACGCCGAGCAATATCGCGCGCCCACACCGCGACCCACATGATTCACAAGGCATTCCGGGAACACCTGGGTGACACAGCAACTCAGCTGGGTTCAGAGAACGCGCCCGGACGTTTGCGGTTCGACCTGCCAAGTCCCACGCCGATTTCGCATGACGCAATGGTCGAAGTTGAGGCGCGCGTTAACCAAGTGCTACTGGATGACTTGGAGGTCACTGCGCGGGTTATGACTCAAGAACAAGCCCGTGCATTTGGCGCGATGGCTTTGTTCGGTGAAAAGTACGGCGACAACGTTAGAGTCATCAGCATCGGCGACTGGGCGCACGAATTGTGTGGTGGCACGCATGCGCAACGGTCTGGACAACTGGGTGTGGTCTCGTTCCTATCCGAAGGTTCGGTCGGCGCGGGCGTGCGTCGTGTTGAAGCATTAGTCGGAACGGATGCGTATTCGTTTCTGGCGCGCGAGCACCTACTTGTTAATCGGCTCAGCGAGCTAGTCAAGGCACGACCAGAGGAACTCCCAGATCGCATTGAGTCAATGATCGGCAAGCTCAAAGATGCAGAACGCGAACTCGAGAAGGTACGAACGGCAAACCTTTCGAAGAATGTCGAAGGCATCATGGGTAAAGCCGATGACATCGGCCCTTACCGACTGTGGACGTTCGCTGCGCCATCCAGCATCACTGCACGTGACTTGCGGGAAGTTGTTATCAACGGACGTAACATGACACGCCCAGATAAACCCGTTGCCATTATTGGCGCCACCATCGAAGGCGACAAGGTGTCTCTGGTTGCTGCCGTCAATGACCTGGGTCGCGAGCGTGGTTTGTCTGCCAAGAAGTTGCTTGAGGCCGCGCTCGGCGAGCTTGATGGTCGCGGCGGGGGGAAAGACGACATTGCGCAAGGT
>JAHEXM010000328.1 GCA_023252115.1 Micrococcales bacterium
ATCGGCGCGACATTGGACCGAAACGGACTGCGGCCCGGACGGTTTTGGGTTACCTCGGAGGGCCTGGTCGTTCTTGGTTCAGAGGCTGGAGTGTTGGAACTCGATCCGGCAACAGTTGTCCGAAAGGGCCGACTACAGCCCGGCAAGATGTTTCTGGTCGACACCGCCGAAGGTCGCATCATTGAGGACGATGAGATCAAGGCTGAGCTTGCGACCGAACACCCATACTCCGAATGGCTACATGCAGGTCTGGTTCACCTGGAGGAATTGCCCGAACGTGAACACGTGGTCTACACCCACACGTCCGTCGCGCGCCGTCAGCAGACATTTGGTTACACCGAAGAGGAACTGCGCATTCTGCTGGCGCCAATGGCACGTACCGGACTCGAGCCGATCGGTTCAATGGGAACCGATACGCCCATCGCGGTTCTATCGGACCGCCCGCGGTTGTTGTTCGATTACTTCGCCCAGTTGTTCGCTCAGGTCACTAATCCGCCGCTAGATGCCATCCGCGAAGAAATCGTCACGTCACTGTCGACGAGCATTGGGGCTGAAGGCAACTTGCTCGATCCAACGCCAGCAAACTGTCGACACCTAGTGCTGCCGTTTCCGGTAATCGATAACGACGAATTGGCCAAGATTCAAAACATCAATGCCGATGGAGACATGACGGGGTTTTCGGCGGCGAAGATTTCGATCCTGTACCGAGTTGAAGACGGCGCGGCCGGACTAGAGCGCCGGCTAACCGAAATATGCACCGAGGTCGACAATCTGATGGCATCCGGTGTCCGATTCTTAGTGCTCTCGGATCGGGAAAGTGACGTTGACCTCGCGCCGATTCCATCCTTGCTAGCGACGGGCGCGGTACACCACCATCTGGTACGCAAGAAGACCAGAACAGCTGCCAGCTTGATTGTTGAGACCGGCGATGTACGCGAGGTGCACCACGTTGCATTGCTCGTTGGGTATGGCGCTGCAGCGGTCAACCCGTATCTGGCGATGGAATCTGCTGAGGATCTCGTGCGTAGCGGCATGGTCACCAACGTTGATGCCAGTACCGCGGTTCGCAATCTGGTGAAAGCGCTCGGTAAGGGTGTTCTGAAGGTCATGAGCAAGATGGGTGTTTCAACTGTCGCTTCGTACCGTGGCGCCCAGATTTTCGAAGCGGTCGGACTATCCGAGGAATTGATTGCTCGGTACTTCACCGGCACGACATCAAAGCTTGGTGGCGTTGGTCTAGATGTCATCGCTGCAGAAGTAGCGCATAGGCATCGTGTTGCCTATCCGCCGACCGGTATTTCGCCGGCGCACCGAACCTTGGAAGTTGGCGGTGAGTATCAGTGGCGGCGTGAGGGCGAACCGCACCTGTTTAACCCGGAAACAGTTTTTCGGCTTCAGCATGCAACTCGTACCAAGCAGTACGACATCTTCCGGCGCTACACCGCCGATGTTGATGACCAGGCAAAAAACCTGATGACGTTGCGCGGCTTGCTGCACTTTGCCGAAGGAGTCCGTGCACCCATTCCGCTTGACCAGGTGGAATCCGTCAGTTCAATCGTCAAACGATTCGCAACTGGGGCGATGTCCTACGGATCGATCTCGGCCGACGCACACGAAACGCTGGCTATTGCGATGAACCGGCTGGGCGCCAAGTCGAACACCGGCGAAGGTGGCGAGGATGTGGCGCGTTTCATCCCAGACGAGAACGGTGACTCTCGTCGTTCAGCTGTCAAGCAGGTGGCTTCGGGTCGCTTTGGGGTGACCAGTAACTACTTGGTCAATAGTGACGACATTCAAATCAAAATGGCTCAAGGAGCAAAGCCGGGTGAGGGTGGTCAACTTCCCGCACACAAGGTGTATCCGTGGATTGCTCGAACGCGGTATTCCACTCCTGGTGTCGGTTTAATTTCTCCGCCACCACATCACGACATCTACTCGATCGAAGACCTGGCGCAACTCATTCACGACTTGAAGAACGCCAATCCGCGAGCGCGAATCCATGTGAAACTCGTTGCTGAGGTTGGCGTTGGCACGGTGGCGGCAGGCGTCGCCAAAGCTCACGCCGACGTGATTCTGATATCCGGCCATGATGGCGGAACCGGAGCCTCGCCATTGACCAGCCTCAAGCACGCGGGCGCACCGTGGGAGTTGGGGCTCGCCGAGACTCAGCAAACACTGTTGCTCAACGGCTTGCGTGACCGCGTGGTGATCCAAACCGACGGACAACTCAAGACAGGTCGAGACGTGGTGATCGCGGCACTACTGGGCGCTGAAGAGTTTGGTTTCTCGACCGCGCCACTCGTTGTCATGGGCTGCATCATGATGCGGGTTTGTCATCTCGATACGTGTCCAGTTGGTGTGGCAACGCAAAACCCGGTACTTCGAGACCGGTTCACCGGCAAGCCTGAGTTTGTCGAGACGTTTTTTGAATTCATTGCCGAAGAAGTGCGTGAATATTTGGCACAGCTCGGATTCCATTCGTTGGACGAAGCGATCGGACACAGTGAAATGCTCGACACGACCGAGGCCGTTCATCATTGGAAAGCGCAAGGACTCGACCTCGGCCCGATTCTGACAAGCCCGGAGCTTGAAGAAGGGGCAGCTCGGCGTAACACCGTTAGTCAGGACCACGGCTTAGATAAGGCCTTGGACAACGAACTGATTTCGTTGTGTGCGGATGCACTTAGTAGTGGCGATCCAGTGCGTGCTCAGCTGTCAATCCGGAATGTCAATCGCACCGTGGGCACGATGCTCGGAAGTGAGCTCACCAGGAAGTTCGGTGCTGATGGATTAGCGGACGACACCATTGATCTGACGTTCATCGGCTCTGCTGGCCAGTCCTTCGGCGCCTTTGTGCCGCGCGGTATCACGATGCGGCTGGAGGGTGATGCAAACGACTATGTCGGCAAAGGGCTGTCAGGCGGGCGGCTCATTATTCGCCCAGACCGAAATGCGTCCTTTGTTGCACAGGACAACATCATCGCTGGAAATGTCATTGCCTACGGCGCCACAATGGGCGAGATCTTCATCAGAGGCATTGTCGGTGAACGTTGCTGTGTCCGAAATAGCGGTGCGACAGTTGTTGTCGAGGGTTCGGGGGACCACCTGTGCGAATAC
>JAHEXM010000329.1 GCA_023252115.1 Micrococcales bacterium
ATTCATTGTCGATGAGGTCATGACGGGCTTTCGGGTTTCACCCGCGGGTTGGTTCGGCCTTGAAGGTTCGCGAGAAGGTTGGCAGCCCGACCTCATGACGTTTGGCAAGGTTATGGGTGGTGGCTTACCTGCCGCTGCGTTTGGTGGTCGGCGTGACGTGATGTCGATGCTGGCCCCGGTTGGCCCGGTGTATCAAGCCGGAACATTGTCGGGAAACCCAGTTGCCGTAGCTGCTGGTATTGCCACCCTTCGGCACTGCACCGACGACATTTACGCACATCTTGACAACACTGCAGCGGTCATCGAGACGGGTGTGCGCGACGCCCTCACCACTGCTGGCGTTGAACATCGGGTGCAATCCGCTGGCAACCTGTTCAGCGTCTTTTTCTGTGCAAGCGCCGTCACCGACTACGACGACGCGCGTAAACAGGAGTCGTTTCGTTACTCGGCTTTCTTTCATTCGATGCTCAATCAGGGTGTTTCATTGCCACCGTCGGCGTTTGAAGCGTGGTTCGTTTCAGCTGCCCATGATGAAGTGGCCATCAATCGTGTTCTTGATGCACTACCTGCGGCTGCTAAAGCTGCTGCGGAATCAACGGAGGAAGCCAAATGAGCGAGCGAACTGTGGTGCATCTGTTGCGCCACGGCGAGGTGTTCAACCCGACCGGTGTGTTGTACGGACGGTTGCCGGACTTCCACCTGTCGGACTTGGGTGTCGAGATGGCTCAGCGTGCCGCTGACGCATTGGCCGATCGCGATGTCACTGCTGTCTGGTCATCGCCACTCGATCGTGCTCGAGAGACTTCTGCGCCAGTTGCCGCATCTCACGGACTCGACATTCGAATCGACGATCGAATCATCGAAGCAGACAACGTTTTTGAAGGCACCAGGATGGGCGGCAGCCAAGGCGCACTTCGCCAGCCGAAGAATTGGAAGCATCTGCGCGACCCCTTCACGCCGTCGTGGGGCGAGCCCTACGTCGATGTTGCGGCCCGGGTCCAGGCGGCTGTCTCTGATGCCCGAGACCAAAACCGCGGGCATGAAGCCGTGTTAGTGAGTCATCAGCTGCCAGTGTGGTCGGCGCGTTTGGCATACGAGGACCGCAAGTTGTGGCATGACCCGCGTAAGCGCCAATGCAACCTTGCTTCGCTAACCTCGCTCGTTTTCGATGGCGATCGGCTGCAGGCAATCGTGTACACCGAACCGTCGGCCGACTTGGTGAAGAAAGCCAAGAAAGGTGCCGGAGCCTAAGTCATGACCCGTTTATCGAGCCTCCCCTTCCGCAAGGTGGAACATCGTGTACCCACTATGGACGGAATGTTCCACCTTGCGAGGGGGAGGGTTGGTGCAATCGCCGGAGTCGTAGGAGTCGCACTCGCTATGGGTGTCTCTGGATGTTCAACGGACTCAGCTTCGGCTAACGGTGGTGGCGCACCGCACGGTGATTCGCGTTATGTGTCTGGTGATGGTTCGGCAACTTTAGTTGAAGCGGGCGATCGCGAAGCCGCACCAGCAATCAAAGGCACCACACTTGACGGCAAAGCATTTGACCTTGCCGCGCTGCGCGGAAAGGTTGTCGCTCTCAATGTGTGGGCCTCTTGGTGTGCGCCCTGTCGGGCAGAAGCGCCAGGCCTTGATGAGGTTGCCCAGCAAATGGAACCAAAAGGTGTTGCATTCGTTGGACTTGACACCCGAGACAACGACGCGGGCGCCCAAGCTTTCGCGCGGCGATTTGACGTCCCGTACCCCAACGTCAAAGACCCCGACGCGCAGTTGCTGTTGCTCTTTCGAGAGACGCTTCCCCCCAAAGCGATCCCGTCGACATTGTTGATCGACCGCAACGGCAAAGTGGCCGGGCGAATCGTTGGCCCGGCCGATCGCGGGCAGCTCCGCGACTTACTTACCAAACTTGCCGCCGAACCAACTTCGGGTGGTTCGAGCTGATGTCGGTCTTGCTGTTGCTGTCGGACGGGTTTGGCTCCGCAGTTCAAACCGTGACGAGCGGTTCGCTCTTGTTGGCGATTCCGCTTGCTGCGCTGGCCGGTTTGGTTTCGTTCCTATCGCCATGCGTTTTGCCCCTGGTTCCTGGGTATCTTTCCTTCATTACCGGATTAACCGGTGCCGAGCTTGCGGGCGAGGAAAGTGCCGCCCGAGCCCCACGGTCAGCCAATGTCGAACTGCGGGAATCAGCCAGTGTGACCATCCCGGCGCAAAGCCAAGCAAGTGCGGCGCGGGCAGTCAGCGGCGGCGAAATTCACCTTGATCCGTCGATCCAAATTGACGATCGGTCGACCGCTCCGGACATTCAGAAACCGCGGCCCAAGCGTCGTTCCCGTGTGCTGTTGGGAAGCGTTCTATTTGTCCTTGGTTTCACGGTCGTCTTTGTTTCATACGGTCTTGCTTTCGGCGCCCTCGGCGGATTCTTGCTCGAGTACAGCGAGGCTATCCAGCGAATCCTCGGCATTGTCGTCATCGCGTTGGGTTTGACGTTTGCCGGCGTCATTCCCGGAATGCAGCGCGAGTGGCGGCTGCATCGAGCCCCGACCTTTGGATTGTGGGGTGCGCCAGTACTTGGCGTGCTGTTTGGTCTTGGCTGGACGCCTTGCATCGGCCCAACTCTCGCGGCAGTGCAGACACTCGCTTTTTCTGAAGGCAGCGCAATCCGTGGTGCCATCTTGAGTTTCGCGTACTGCCTTGGTTTGGGGCTGCCGTTCGTCGTAGTCGGATTGGCGTTTCGACGGGCCGCCGGAGCGCTCAGCTGGGTCAGGCGACATAACGTGGTAATCATGCGCATCGGTGGTGGCCTGCTGGTATTGGTTGGCCTCCTGCTGGTGAGCGGCCTCTGGGACCAAATCACCATTCAGATGCGAGTCTGGGCAAGTGCATTTGAGGTGCCGCTCTAGATGTCTGATCAACTAATCGATACGCCGCCTTCTGACAACGTCAGCACTGGCATCACCACTCAGCCAGCTCCGCCGTCGGCGGATGGCACCATTCGACTTGGTCCGCTCGGCTGGTTGCGTTGGGGTTGGCGCCAGCTGACAAGCATGCGCACTGCGCTGTTCTTGTTGTTCCTGTTGGCGCTTGCAAGCATCCCTGGCTCACTGCTGCCACAG